>NZ_LR699555.1 GCF_902459535.1 Paraburkholderia dioscoreae | reverse complement strand
GACTCACTCCTTCAACTCAAGCGTCGTATCAGGCCATGCTCAGCCTCGAGAGCAGCGCTTTTGCTGCTGCTTCCGACGACGCGGGATTCTGGCCAGTAATCAGGTTTGCAGAGACAACCACGTAGGATTGCCAATCCGGCCCCTTCGAATACTTGCCTCCATTCTTCTTCAACATGTCCTCGACGAGGAAAGGCACCACTTCGGTAAGACCGACGGCCGCTTCTTCCGAATTGGCAAAGCCCGTTACGGGTTTCTCGCGCACAAGCGGAGAGCCATCGGACGCCTTTGCATGACGCAGCACACCGGGAGCATGGCAAACCGCGGCGACCGGCTTTCCCTCCGCATACATGGTTTCGATCAATGCGATCGACTGCGGATCTTCTGCCAGATCCCATACCGGTCCGTGCCCGCCGGGATAGAACACGGCGTCATAGTCCGCGGCCGAGACAGTTGACAGCTTAGCTGTATTTGCCAAAGCCGCTTGCACTTCCTTATCCTTCTTGAAACGCCGGCTCGCTTCGGTTTGCGAATCCGGATCGTCGCTCCTGGGGTCGAGGGGCGGCTGCCCGCCTTTTGGCGAAGCGAGTGTCATCTCGACGCCTGCGTCCTTGAACACGTAATAAGGTGCGGCAAACTCTTCGAGCCAGAATCCGGTTTTCCGGCCCGTATCGCCGAGCTGGTCGTGTGAAGTCAGTACCACCAGAATTTTCATGACAACCTCGCGAGTCCGTTCAATTCATTTTGCAACGAGCCGAAGAGTGGTGTCATCAACCCAAGTCATTCTGGCAGTATGCGGCTGTCAGGAGCGCTGAGGGGGTTTCCGGTTTTGGTGCTGCGTCCGTTCCCGCCCCTCGGCCACTGGCTATACAAGCGAGCCGCCCTGTCTCCAGTGGCCTGTCAGCGCCCGATGTTGATCCGGTTGTCGACGTGTATCACACCGGGGGCAAGCCATGCGACCCGCTCGGCCTCCTCGCGCTCGGCCCACGAGCGGACCGTACCACGCAGGACGACCTTATTGCCTTCGGCCTCGACCGTGATGTGCTGTGCGTCGACTTCCGCGTTGCGCTTGAACGCGTCCTCGATCTTGCGCTTGAGATCCTCGGGCTTGACCTTCGGCTTGATCTCGATCTCGTTCGTCAGGCCGGTCACGCCGCTCACCCGCAGCGCCGTGTCGGCCGCGCGGCGGCGCTGGTAGTCCCATTCGACTTCGCCCTTCAGCGTCACGTTTCCATCCCTGACGACCGCCTTGACGGTGTCCGCCGCATAAGGGAGCTCGGCCTTCAGTTGGGCAATGATCTCGCGCACGATCTCCGGATCGGGCCGTTTGTTGATCAGCGGCAACCGCACCTCCACATCGTTTGCCACCCCCCGCACGCCGCGCACACGCGTCGCATCCTCCTCGGCCTTGCGCCTTTGCCGGAAGCTGCGCGCGAAACCGGACAATGTGACCGCGCCTTCCTTGACCGCAACCCCGATATCTGATGGATCGATGTCCGGATCCCACTTCAGTTCGTACTCCACGTCCCGCTTGATGTCGTCGTCGGTTCTCATCGCTGCTCCTCGTCGGTTTGTTGATGGACTAACGCGCGCACGCGGGCCACGCGCAGCGCCACACGCATCCGTCCACGGTAGGACAACGGTAGGGCGCGCCGGGCCGATTTTCTTCCCTGCGCCTGCGCAATTTTTTCGGAATGCTGCCGTACGTTCACATCTGAAATCCGCGCAGCAGGAGCGCAGAGATCCGACACGTCTTCGCAGGAATGAGGAAGAAGTGCACCCGGCAAGAACCTAGTCTTGATGTCATAGTCATCGCATCAATGGCCCCGTCAACATCCGACGGTGCGGGCCGGCCGGGACACGCAAGGCTGGCTGGCACCGCCGCTGCTTTGCGGCGCGGTCGACCGGCTTGCGCGTTGCGCTGGGCATGAATTCAACCGTCTTGCCGCGGAAGGGCCTCGGCCTATTTCCCAGAGAAAGGAGCAAATCGATGAGCGATCTAGTCGTTGTAAGCTTCAAAGGCGAAGACACGGCCGACCAGGTGTTGACCAAGCTCCAGCAGATGCAAAAGGAGCACCTGATCGACCTTGAGGATGCCTGCATCGTGGTCCGTAGCGCAAAGGGCAAGGTACACCTCAAGCAAGCCGTCGATCTAGTCAAGATCGGCGCGCTCAGCGGTGCGGCTTGGGGCGGTATGTTTGGCGCGCTGGTTGGGCTGATGTTGCTCAATCCGCTCGTCGGGCTGGCAACGGGCATGGCCATCGGTGCTAGCACGGGCGCGTTGTCGGGCGCGCTCTCGGACTATGGAATCGATGACGATTTCATGCGTTCGACGGGCCAGAATATTGAGCCGGGTTCGTCGGCGCTCTTCATCCTCGTGCGTCGCGTGAATTTCGACAAGGTCCTCCCAGAGCTGAAGCCTTTCGGCGGAAAGATATTAAAGACGTCTCTCACGAACGATCAGGAGGAACGCCTGAAGAAGGCGCTAGAGAGCCTGAACAGCAGCGGCACGACAGCATGAGCCCCCCTGCGCTGCATCAGGGTTGTGATCTTGAATTCTGTTCAAGTTCGCATCTGGGTCGGATCAGCGCTCCGACCACTATGCGGACCATACCGTGTGGACGTCGATCACATCGACGCGCCGTTCGACATTGGAGGGTGCTCACGCTTAAACTTCCGAAGACTGATACGACTGCATCTGGAGGCCGGAAAATCGAAATTCAGCAGTTGCGCGAACTGAGCGTCGGCCGGGCAAGGTCTCTTTCGGGTCTTGAGCTCCGAAGGTAGAGCAACGGATTTTTATCCGTTGGTCACCGGTTCGAATCCAGTACGGCGCGTCCCGTGGAGGACGGTATGCAAGCAGGAAGCACCACTATTGCGGCGCTCGCAGCGGTCGTCCTGACAGGGCTCGTCTATGTGAATTGCCCACAGATAAGATCGCTATGCGCCGAAGGCAAGGCACTCGACATAGTCGTCTGCGCTGCGTCTAAGATCCAGGTCGCTTGTAAGACGGAAGCGCGCCGGAAGTACAAAATGTGTGTGAAACGAGCGACATGTTCCCTTTAGGTAATGCCCGCCGTTAGCGTTCGGGTTCCAAGGCGCACAAAGCGCCGCCAAATCGAGAAACCCGGGGAGCATCTGCATGCCAGATCGTGCGTCAGAAAGGCGAGCCTTTCAGGCTTGTCAACTCAGAACCGATCTTCGCGAGCAGCTTGTTGGGCGCGATGCCGGGGTCGAGCATCCCCTGCTTCATGCACGCGCCGATCTCTCGCGCCCCCCGGCAGATCGGTGACGTCGATCTGAATGTCGTTGATGCCACGATTTTCGATCTGCGTGATGAAGATGGCGGTCTCCGCCTCCAATAGCCGTGATTGCATGCACACAACGCCGCTGCAATAGCGAAATTCCGCTGGTTCCCTTATGGAGGGCAACATGACAAAAACAGTCGCGTCGACCTCGGAAGTCGAAAGTCGAGGCCAGGAAGCGCCGATGACCCTGGACGAACAACTCGACGAAGCGCTCGAAGAGACCTTCCCTGCGAGCGATCCGATTGCTGTTCACCCTGAGCCCGAAAAACAACCTGCGAAGAACTAGACTCAGCCGTCGTCGGTACTGGAAAGCAACAGAGCGAGCTTCTCGACGGGCTGCAAACAGCGTTTCCAGTGTGCGTAGATTTGTTCGAGGCGCCCGCACAAGTCGGAAGGTCTCGCGGCCCAACGTGGAAATTTACCGTGATCGGGGGCTAGGCTTCAGGCCCATTTCCTTACGTTGACAGTGCCGTCCACGTTCGCGAAGTCGTCATGCTCACTCGCAAGGAAGGGCGGAACTAAAAGCAGCATTGCGCAATAACTGCGCAGGCAGAGGGAAGACATGCACGCCGGCACGCCTTACGATGGATGAATTCGCGTGGCGCGGCCCGCGTGCGCGCGTTAGTCCATCAACAAACCGACGAGCGCAGCGATGAGTACCGACGACAACATCAAGCGAGACAGACGTGGAGTACGAACTGAAGTGGGATCCGGACATCGATCCGTCAGACATCGGGGTCGCGGTCAAGGACGGCGCGGTCACGTTGTCTGCTCGGCTTGCTGCCCGAGCAGCTGACGGTGAACACGGTTGCGCAGGCCGAGGTCAATCTGAATTTTGGCGTCTATGAACGCCTGCTCGCACAAAACTCGGCTCGGTGCCGTCGATTCAGTATGCGAAATTCACAATTTCGCCCTGGACGGCTTGTTACGAACCGAGGCCTTGGCGGTCAGGAGCGGCTAAGAAATCACCGCGTCGAGCCCTCGTTTTTTCAAGGGCACAGGGCGGCGATCGACGGCTGTCCCGACAGCCGTCGCGCCCCTGCGGCTATCCGGCACCCCCTTGAAATTTCGCGCGGGTGTTCCTATTCTGGGATTCGCTCAGGCAGTCGCGTTATCGCGCTGCGTGTTTCGATTTGTTTGCCAGAGGCCTGGCAGGTGAACTCGAGCGCGTATGCCCGTTCGCCTTCTTTTGGTAAATGCAAGGAGGACACGACCATGAGTGATCTCTACTTCGAGAGAGACCTCTTCGGCGAGTTCGACCGCTTTCAGCGGCGGATCGACGAACTCTTCTGGGGCTTCCTGTCCAGCATCCGCTCCGTCAGGCGCGGCGCCTTCGCGCCCGGCATGAAGCCGGAACAGCGCGGAAGCCCGCCGTGTGACAACCGGGAAAATCCAGTGATGCCACGGGTAATTCTGTTGCGCACAGGAATGGTTTAGCGTTCGTTACTGCTTTTTGTTACGGCGAATCAGTGCGGATTCGCGATTCATGTGTGTTCTATCTATTTGCTTAGGAGAACATTATGAAGTGGCTAAAAACTCTCATCATGCTGTTAGCTATTGCCGGCGGCTGCGCGAGCGGCGTAGTGCATGCCGCACGCGTCGGCGTCTTCGTCGGGCCGGTATACCCATACTACTACCCGGTGACCCCGGTTCCGTATTACTACCCGCCTGTCGTAGCCGTACCGGCCGTCCCGGACAACTACGTCGAACAAGGGCAGCCGTCAGCCGGACAGGCGCGACCAGGCGGGTCCTGGTACTACTGCGACGCGTCGAAAGCTTACTACCCGTATGTGAAGGAATGCCCTGGTGGGTGGCGTGAAGTGCCGGGCCAGCCAGCATCATCCAATTGACGATCCGGGGAATACGAAATGAAACGTTCTGCGTTCGCCCTACTCGCCTCGCTGACCTGCGTGAGCGCCTGCACGATCGCGCCGACGGCTCCGAGCGTCATGGCACTGCCGGGCACCGGCAAGACGCTTGATCAGTTCCGCATCGACGACGGCTCGTGCAGGCAATTTGCATCCGAGCAGGTGGGCGGAGTCTCCGCAAACCAGGCTGCGACGACCAGCGCGGTGGGCAGCGCCGCGGTAGGTACTGCACTCGGCGCGGCTGCAGGCGCGACGTTCAACGGCGGCCGTGGCGCTGCCGTGGGCGCGGGTGCCGGCTTGCTTGCGGGTAGCGTGCTCGGCGCTGGCGCTGCGCAAACCACCGCGGACGATGTGCAGCGTCGCTACGACTACGCATACAAGCAATGCATGTATGCGGCCGGCGATCGCGTTCCGCTCCCCGGCCAGATGATGACCGCGCCGGCCACCGGTCGCTATGTGCCCGCGCCACCACCTCCCCCGGGTTCGCCGCCGCCTCCGGCGAGCTGATCATGAGGCACACTGCATTGGTGTGGCGGCTCGGAGGTAAATAGCCGGTTCGTAACAGGAGAGCGCAGTCCCGTCGATCAACGAGGGCGGGCGCGTACCAGCGATTTTCCGTGCAATCCAGACGTTCAGATATAAGGAGGGATGCTATGAAAGCACAAAGCAACAAGCGTATGGCTGTCGCCGCGGCCCTCGCGGCTGCGTTCGCGTTCGGCCCCGCCGGCACCGCGTTTGCGGCGCAGGCCACTGGAGCGGTCGGCGGCACCGTCACCGACAGCGGTGCCGGCAACGCAAACGGCGGAGGCTTGCCGCAGATCCAGCAACAGGGCGACGTGTCCTACGTGTCGGGCGGCGTCGGCCAGGACGAATCGTCGGCGCTGAAGCGCGCGCGAAGCCACTGGCCGCTATCGATGCAGTTTATCGGACCGGGATCGGACTTTCTCGCTGATGTCCACGTCCGGATTGTCGACGCACATAACAACGAGGTGCTGCAAGCCGATTCGCTCGGCCCGTTCATGCTGGTCAAGCTGCGTCCCGGCCGCTATACGGTGCACGCGACCTACAAGGACCGTGATCAGACGAAGACCGTCAGCATTGCCAGCAAAGGCAGCACGCAGGCGGCGTTCTACTGGAACGTCGAATAGCGCGCTGGAAGATCGTCCAGGCGGGCCAGGTTTCGCCGCTAGTGAATTGCCACGGGGCTCGCCCCGTGGCTTTTGTTTTTAGCGGCTGCATGCCGTTTTGCCACCCGTCGCCTGGCCGCTTGTGGGCGCGCAGAATTGGCTGTCACGCGCCGGCGCGCTGCCGCACACGACATCAGGCTACGACTGCAGTGTCCACACAGTGCTTGCTTGCGCAGCACAGTAGAACTGTTTGCCGACGGATGCGGTAATACGTCTGCCCAACCGATGCTGACGAACACTTGCCCTTTTTTCTAGGCGAAGGGCCGGTAAGGGTCAGGGGTGATCCCTCCGCCCCTTCGGAAGCGGACATCCACGTCGCGGTGCTGGTTGACCTTTGCCCGCGATCCGTGACGACGCTTGCCCGGGATCGTTAAAAATCCGCCATATCTCAGTCTAGGCAGCTGACCTGAATGCGAAATCGATGATCGGATCGAGCGGCGGAACGGGGCGTAGGAGATCCAGCAGATAGTCCCCGAACCGGTTGATGTGCTCGCGCCGGTACGGCGACAGCACCTTGAGGATCTCGGCGTCGACCGGATGCCCTTTCTCCTGCAATTCCTTCAGCTTGCGCGACATCCACTGGATGTTGTACAGGATCACCATATTTGCGACAAGTGGTTGTACTTGATCACCTTGCGCTGCTCGCGCCGGACGTTTTCAGCGATAACGCCTTCGCCACCGAACATTAGCCACTGAGCGAAGTCGTTGAACTGCTCGCTCTTGTTGGTCGCCGCGTGAATCGTGCGACGCAGCTCCGGGTCCTTGAGATATTTCAGCAGGAACAACTTCCGGATCACGCGCCCCAGCTCCCGGAATGCGAAGTAGACCTTGCTTTTCGTGCTCTCCGAGTCGAGGCGGCGAAGGATCCTCGACGGCGTCATCCTGCCCGCCTTGATCGACACCACAACGCGCATCATGTCGGCATAGTGCCGTTCGATCAGCGCCCAGTCAATCGCCTGACGGCACAAGCTGTCGATGTGCTTGTATTTGCGACGCCGGTCAGCCTTGTACAGCACGAGATCCTTGATGTTGCGCATGCGCGGCATCAGGTTGACTCCCACCACGTACGACAGACCGAAGACCGGACCGCTTTGCGCCGGCGTTCGCCGTGGATCGTACCGGGCTTGATGTCGGCGCCGTTCAGGATCAGCCCATCGACGTTGTAGACGGCTTCGTGGACGCCGCACGGGTGAAGTGACTGAACAGCGCGATGTACATGTCGGATACGTGATAGCAGCCGATCCCGCTGTATCCACCGTAGCGCACGTGATACTCGGACAGCAGGTTCTGCTCGTACAGGACTGCACTTGGTGCCGTCGGCCGACGCGCGCTTCCCGCTGCCCCAGTATTTTGGCAACGCGAACCGGTTGTACGCGTTGATCACCTTCACGTTCGCCTTGTCGAGTCGCTCCTCCGGGACGTGTTTCAGGTTCAGCCAGGCGACCTCTTTGCGAGTGAGCCCTTTCACCGAGCGCGCCGTCTGGCTCTGACCGAGGTTGCCGCCGTAGCAGAACAGCGTCGTGATGAAACGCTTGCGCGGATCGTCAATCTTCGCGTCAAACCCGGACAGCGGGCCAACAGTTTATGCAGGTCGAGCCACTGCTCGGTTTCGGTGAGGAGATCCAGGATGCTGAGCTGCGGCATCGACGCCGTGATGGCCTGATAGATCAGCGTGCGGTTCGCCGGCTCCGCGCTCCTTGCCCGGCTTGTGAATGACGAGTTCCTCATCGACGAACTCGATGCTGTCGTTTGCCGGGAAGTTCGCATCGGCCTCGTCGAGCGCTGCGTTCAGCCTGTCTCGCAGATCCTTCGCGAAGCTCTTGCCGTCCGTGGGCAAGCCCACGATCTCGCAGTAGCGCGGCAGCTCACGCCGGAATGCTCGTCGGAGACCTGATGCACCCGATAATCGTCGAAGCGATCACTACCCTCGACGTAAAGATCGCCGGAAATCAGTTCCCGCATGATCTGGCTGAAGACACCCAGCTCGAAGAACCGGCGGAGCAGCATCCGGCTGTCGCGGTCGTGCGGGAACACCGCGTGCCTCCACTTCTCCGGCAACCAGTCCAGCGGCAGGTTCGCGAGGTCCTTGTCGGTCAGCAGCAGGCATTCGCGGAGCGCGTTCCGGAAACCTTGCAGCCACGCGAGCGCGACTAGCACCGCGCCGTCCTGCGAGTTCGATTGCAGCGGCAGCACGTCCAGGCGCATGAACAGCAGCGAGCACTGGGTGCGGTACGGCACAAGCATGAACGGCAGATCGAACTGCCCGGCATAAGCGATGTGCTCGTTGCATTGCGCGAGCGCTTCGGCCGGGTCGCCGAGCGACTCGCGGATTTTCGGCAACCGGTTGCGCTCCGATACGTCCTCATCCTGGAGAATCTGTAGGACGTCTCGGAACTGCCCGACCAGTTCCTCCAGCACATCGGCGTGTTCAAGCTGGTATTTCTGCAGCCGGACCCGGTCAGATCAGCTAGCGTCCGGATGCCATGCTGATACAGCACTGGCTGGCAGCCAGACATCGACCGAATCGCTCACCTGCGGTTGTGGGATCGCAAGCGTTGGCAGGATATCCAGCGCTTGGGTCGCGGCCTCGCGATGACGGAACCGCTCGCCCACCGCGCACTGGAGCAGCCGGGCCAGATCGGCGCGATGCCGGCTGAGGGCGACAGACGTGTCGAAAGCGGCGGAACGCAGTCGTCGTTATAGCGCCAACGATTACCGACGCGATGACAACGATGAAATGAGGGAGACGAGCGAGGCAGTCAATAACGACCGCATTCCCGCAGCCGCCTCGGACTTGCAACCGGAGACGGCCGGACTTCGCGTGACCGTCGACGCCGTCGCCAGATTGACGCTTACGCTGCCATAACGTGACGAGCATGGCGAGTCGGGTCAATTGTCGCGCTGCCCGCCCTCACCGGGCCGTACGGCTTGCTGTCGCTGCGCGTGCGCCACGCGATCGCGCTCCGCTTGCACGGCGGCCGTCCCGTCGACCGGGTCATCACGCTGCCGCATCAGCCAGTAGACGCTCCCCAGCGCCACCAGCGCAAACGCAAGCGCCGCGATCTGGGCGGGCGCACTGGCCGGATCGAGAATGATGAATTTGCGGGCGATAGCCAGCAGCGCAACCAGAAGCACCGTTTTGACCTGCACGATGTGATCGCGCCGCGCCATCACGCGCGTAATCGAATGCTTGAACTCCATAGCGATGAGCAGCGTCATGACCATGCCGAAGATGGTCTGATATACCGCGTGATCCAGCGGGTTCAGCGCGTCCGAAACCAGCAATGAAATCACCGCGCGAATCAACTGCCAGAGCGACACGAGGATGATGATAGAAATCACGACGCTCAGCACATGCGCGACAAGCTGCTCGAATCGTTCATAAAAGGTGAGCATGTCCCACTGCAGACGCAACGCATCGAGATCCTTGCGCAGCCAGCTTTTCTTTGTTTCCATGATTTGGCTCCCGGGCGGCCGTCGCTGCGCCGCGTACGCACCGTGCGCGTGCATGGATTGCGCATGCGCCGTGCTCAGTTCATTCGACGGTCGCGTAACGCACATGCTACGGTCCTTCGCGTTTGCGCGGGTTCTTTGCGGATAGCTGCCCAAAGTAGAACTGACGTATTCAGTTACTGATAAGAGAGGTCGAACTATTTGCGCTTCTGATACAGGGTACCTGTCATCTACTCGAAGGGGTGCCAGGCTTGAAGCAGCAGGTCCATGCACTGTACCCTGAAGAGCGCAATATGGAATACGCCATTTGGGCAGCGCCCATCAGGGATTACGTCACTAACCGCCCCACCCAGGATGCGCCGACCGGTCGTCAACCGCTCATACGATCTATGCAGGTCTTGGGAGGCATCGCGTGACGCACGGTTCAATGCAGCCCCGCGCGCGTCACGCGCGGCTTTTTCGCGTTGGTCCGCTTGCGTATCTTGAATAACAAACAACCAGTCTCCGTCGCGGGCCGGTGTCGCCTGCTTCAAGGCCACCTGCATCCGCGCTGGCTTGCTTCGGTTATTGCGCAACCGGAACATTACGTGGAGCGTCAGGACCTCGACACCGCGCCCCCGATCCCGCGCCTGTACGACTTGTTCAAGCCTGGCCCGGTCCCTTGGGTCTAGCAGGTCGAGTATCTTCGTTTTTGCCGGCTCACCAGCAGCTCATCAGCCGCGGACACCCGCTTTAGATACGATGCGGGCTGACCTGTAGAGGATCGGGCCTTTGCACACCGGCGTCTTTCGGCTTTTTGCGCATTTTTCCGAAAAGCAGCTTTGCGGCGCGCCCTCCCTTGATGCAGCCCGCAGAAGCGACCGATTGTCCAAACATACCCGGATTAGCGACTAGACTTAAAGCATCGTTGGCGCATGCTCACGCAAGAGGAACGTATGCGCCATTCAGTCACGATCAGGACGTGCGACCGAGGGAGGCAGTCCGATGCCGAAGACCGTTCGAACCGCTGAGCAGATTCGCGACGAACTGCAGAACCGAATGGCGAAAATCGCCGCTGACATGCCGGGAGCTTTGCGCGTGCGCATACCGCTGCCAGAGCGGCATCCGCCGGACGCATCCGGCCGCAACTGGAACATAGTGCCGCTCAATGACCCCGGCGCAGATTGCGCACATCATCTCCAGAAGGTGATCGAAGACATGCGTACCGAGTTCGTGCTTCCAGATTGACGCCTTGATACGAAACCGGAGCGGCTCATGCAAACGCACGTGTTTGAACATCGAGGCTACGAGATCGTGGTACAGCCGGAGCAGAACGCATACGGCGCGTGGCAGGCGAAAGTGAGTGTGCGCCATGCCGATGGCACCGTGGCCGAATTCCGTCCGGATACGGTTCAGCCGGAATGGCTTGCGCAGGAGGAGGCGGTGCGGGACGGCATCGAATGGGGCATGCGTTTTGTCGATCACAAGCTGGAAGAGTCGCACGACCCGACGTGATGGAACCATCAGCGAAAAGCGAACAAAACCCGGCAGTTGAGCGAAAGACGCTACCCTTCGATGGACCTACAGTGCACGAATACGGCCAACCACCGTTATCCCGGCGCGGCCGCCTGCTTGTGAAGCGCGAGAAACGAAAGAAAGTTCTGAACGTCCTCAATGGCGGATAGCATATTCATGGTCAGGATCTATGGACGCATGCGCAGCGCAAATGGCTACGCGATACGCGACTTCCTGCATCGCTGCGACATACCGTTCGAATGGATCGAGCTGGGCAGCGATAAAGAAGCGGAGGAACTGGCGCACGTGCAGCATCTTTCCGATTCGCGCTTGCCGGTCTGCGTCTTCCACGACGGAACGCGGCTCGAATGTCCCACCGTCCGGCAAATCACAGAGAAGCTCGGCTGGTTTGCGAGTCCATCCCGTGAGGCCTACGATCTGGCGATTTACGGCGCAGGACCGGCGGGATTGAGCGCGGCGGTGTACGGTGCATCGGAGGGGCTGCACACCGTACTGGTGGAGCGTTTGGCACTGGGCGGCCAGGCAGGGAGCAGTTCGAAGATCGAGAACTATCTGGGCTTTCCACAGGGCGTGAGCGGCGCGGAGCTCGCTGAACGGGCGCGCGCCCAGGCCATCAAGTTCGGCGCCGAAATCCTGCTGGCTCGCGCCGGCGTACGCGCGGAATTTCTGCCCGGCCAGGGCATCGTGTATCTGGAAGACGGCACACGTATCACGGCGCGCACATCTATCTGCGCGACCGGCGTAGCATATCGCACGCTAGGCCTGGCAGGTGAAGAGCGCTTTCTCGGCGCGGGCCTTTACTACGGCGCCGGCGCGAGCGAGGCCGCGCTGATCCATGGCGAAGACGTATATGTGGTGGGCGGCGGCAATTCGGCGGGACAGGCCACCATGCATTTTTCGCAGTCCGCCAACCGCGTCTATATGCTTGTGCGTGACGCATCGCTTAAGAACACGTTGTCCCAATACCTGGTGGACCGCATCACGTCGGCGCCGAACATCGAAGTACGCACGTGCACCGAAGTTTCCGCGCTCGCAGGCAGTGACGTGTTGCAGGAGATCACGCTGACCGATGTGCGCACCGGCCGGCAACGCACGGTAAGGACGAGTTGGCTATTCGTCTGCATTGGCGGCGTACCGCAGACCGAATGGGCGCGCGAAGTTGGCATTGTCCGCGATGAAGGCGGCTATCTCGTGACCGGTCCCGACCTGCAGGAATATCGGGCGAACCTGAAATGGCCGCTCGAACGCGCGCCGCTGCATCTGGAAACCTGTGTGCCTGGCGTATTCGCCGCGGGCGACGTCCGCCACGCGTCGATCAAACGCGTGGCGTCGGCAGTCGGCGAGGGTGCAATGGCTGTGGCGCTGGTGCATCGCTATCTGAATAGCGCTTGAGCGCAAGCGCAATCTTGATCCGCGCACGTCTGCGCACACCTGTCCGAGGAGTACGATCATGACCCCTGGTTGCACACACCTGGGCGAGGCCCGCATTCTCCACACGCCCATCGACTATTGCGAGGACTGCGTGAAGCTTGGCCAGCCGTGGGTACATTTGAGGCTTTGTCTTTCGTGCGGACACGTCGGCTGTTGCGATTCGTCGCCCAACCGGCATGCAAGCAAGCATTTTCATGCGACCGGCCATCCGCTGGTGCGTTCACTCGAACCCGGCGAAACGTGGATCTGGTGCTACCGCGACGAGATCGTCGCAGGTGAACTTGAATCCTGACGGCGACACCGCCCGCACGTGCGGGCGGCGTCGCGTTCTTCGGCAGGCGAGCCTCACGCATGCGCCGGCGCCTCCTTAGACGCCTCGCTGGGCGCTTCTGTGGGCGTTGGTCCTTTCAGCACACGCACGGAGTGCGTACCGGAGTCGTAGGTCATCATGACCTTGTCGCCGTCGCGCACGTCGCCTCCCAACAGGGCATCGGCGAGTTGCGATTCCACTTCAAGACGGATCTTGCGTTTGAGCATTCGCGCGCCGAACTCGGGGTCATAGCCGATCTGCGCAAGGTGATCGCGCAACGCATCGTCGAACGACAGCTCGATGCCCTGGGCCAGCGCCGTACGCCGTACGCGCGCAAGTTGCAGATCGACGATGGTGCGAATCTGCTCCTTGCCGAGCGCATGAAACACGACCACCTCGTCGACGCGATTGAGAAACTCCGGCCTGAAATGATGTCGCAGGATCTCCATCAACCGGTCCCGCAGCTCAGGATAATCGAGTTGCTTCGAGTCAGCCTTCATGTTGTCCTGGATCAGCTGTGAGCCGACGTTGCTGGTCGCGATGATGATCGTGTTGGTGAAATCGACCAGACGTCCCTTGCCGTCGGTGAGCCGCCCTTCGTCGAACAGTTGCAGCAGGAGGTTGTGCACCTCCGAGTGCGCCTTTTCGATTTCGTCGAGCAGCACCACGCAATATGGCCTGCGCCGCACGCGCTCGGTGAGTTGCCCGCCTTCCTCGTAGCCGACATATCCGGGTGGCGCGCCAACCAGCCGTGCCACCGTATGACGCTCGGAATACTCGCTCATGTCAATGCGTACCAGCGCGTTCTCGTCGCCGAACACCGAAGCGGCAAGCGCCTTCGCGAGTTCGGTTTTCCCCACACCCGTAGGTCCAAGAAAGAGGAAACTCGCGGTCGGCTTGCCGGCCTCCGTCAAACCGGCGCGCGAAAGCCGCACCGCTTTGGCGACCGCGGAGACGGCTTCATCCTGGCCGACCACGCGCTCCTTCAGGCGGTCTTCCAGTCGCAACAGCTTTTCGCGGTCCTCGGCAGTCAGTTCAGATACCGGTACGCCCGTGAGCGACGAAACGATCTGCGCAATGTCTTCCGCCGTCACTTCCTGCGAGCTGGTGCCGCGGTCCTTCTTCCACGTTTCAGTGGATTCACGCAGGCGTTTTTGTTCCGCGACGAGCCGTTCTTCCAGTTCCTTGGCTTTATCGAACTGCTTTGCAGCGCTGGCCGCGTCCTGTTCCTGCTTGATGCGGCGGATGCTCGCCTCGATATCGTGCAATGGCTGCGGACGCGAATTGGATGAAATGCGCACGCGGGCGGCGGCCTGATCGAGCAAATCGATTGCCTTATCGGGCAAAAAGCGCGCGGCGATGTAGCGGTCCGAGAGCTTTGCCGCAGCAGCGATCGCCTCTTCACTGATTTTCACCTTGTGATGCGCCTCAAGCCGGTCACGCAGGCCACGCAGAATCTCGATCGTTTCCTCGACGCTAGGCTCAGGCACCATCACGGGCTGAAAGCGCCGCTCCAATGCCGAGTCCTTTTCAATGTACTTCTGGTATTCGTTCAACGTGGTCGCACCCACGAGGTGCAGCTCACCGCGAGCGAGCGCCGGCTTGAAGACATTGCCGATATCGAGGCCGCCTTCGCCGCCGCCCTGGCCGGCGCCGACAATCGTATGCAGTTCGTCGATAAACACCACCAGACGGTCCTGGTTCTCGATGATCTCATCCAGCACCTGCTTGACGCGTTCCTCGAATTCGCCACGATACTTCGCACCCGCCACGACGCTATTGATATTCAGTTCGACCACGCGCTTGCCGCGCAGCACTTCCGGCACCTGGTCCTGAGCAATGCGTTGCGCGAGGCCTTCGACGATAGCAGTCTTGCCCACACCGGGTTCGCCAATTAGCACCGGATTGTTCTTGCGGCGCCGTGCGAGCACTTCAATGGTGGTTTCGATTTCCTTGTCACGGCCGATCACCGGATCGAGCTTCCCTTGACGCGCAAGCGCGCTGAGATCGCGCGCGTACTTGTCGAGCGTGGGCGTGGTGGAGCGGTCTTCCATCTTGCCGTCTTCGGCACCCTTGCCGACTACCTTGACTGCTTTTTGCCGCAGCGATTGCGGCGACAGCCCGAGCTTGCGCAGCAATTCACCGGCAAAGCCGTCTTCTTCCTCGACGAGCCCAATCAGAATGTGCTCTGGTCCGACATAGCTGTGACCTAGTTCCAGCGACGACTTCAACGCATTTTCCAGCGTACTCTTGGCACGTGGCGACACGCCGATCTGTTCGTTGTCGCCCGGTTCCTTGCGGGTGCCGCGTGGCGCGGTCTGGTCGATGGTTTTCCTGATCTCTTCGGGATCAAGCTTGAATTCACGCAGGATTTCCTGCACCACATTGTTATCGGCAAGCGCTAGCAACAGGTGTTCCGTATCGACTTCGTTCTTGCCATATTCGACCGCCGCTTGCGCCGCGGCCTGCAGGCGGTCCAGACCGCTCTGGCTCAGATACGTCTGCAGGTCCACCGCTTCACGCGCCCGGCGATGTCGGCGTGTGCGGCCACCTGGGTGTCCGTCCGCTGAATCGCCCATTTGCCCGCTACCGGCGCCTGTACCCTGATCCGCGCCGGCGGATTGTCCGGGCGCGCGTCCGATGTGTGACCGGCTACCGCGGCCGCCTTCCGTCTGTGGCCACATGTCGTCGAACAGACTTTCGAAAAGTCCGCCGTGAAAGAGGGACTCCAGCGGCGACAGGCGGCGTTGATTGCGCGCCATGAACTCCATGTAGTGCTCATCGCATAGCATCAGCTGACGGCGTTGGCCGTTTTCGGTGATCGTGATCTGCGAGGTTGCGGGCTTTCCACAAACACTGCACTCGGCCATGATGAACTCCTTTTCGTCCGCTAGGGCATCGCTTCCCGGGCGGGTAATGGGTGGGTGGAAATATCTGTTCCGCTGCTTATTCCGATGTCGCCTTGTTTGCGCGCTGGGCTCGCGCTGCACTCGAAACGGGGCAATCCAGTGGACGGCACGCCGATCGATCCATTGTTCCCGTGGTACCCAGTACCCCTAACCGTGCGCAGGAACGCATCGGCATGCTCAAGCCCGCGCCGCACGGTGGCTTCGTCCGTGTCGAGGTGTACCACGACTTCCCGCAGTGGCACATCGTCCACTTGCACTGGCAGCACCGCGTGCCGCCACGCGGGCAACGGGCTCAGTAGCTTGCCCGTGAGTGCGCGCACTTCATGCCCGCTCGCTGCCTCTTCGGGTTCTTCGCCGCTGCCGGGCAGCGCGTCTTCGACCTTGAGCGTTTCGTCCGGTTGCCAGAATCCGAAAATCTGCTGTTCGCCTCGCCGACTTCGTCTGGGACCCCAACCAGCGTAGCGGTGCAGCACCCCCCTTCAATGGAATATGCCGGGATGCCCGCGAAGGCGCTGAAATCCGCCACGTGTTCGGCTTCTTCCCCGGCGGTTCGCGTGGTAGTGGACAGTACCAGTCGCAGCTCTACGCGATAAGCGTCGCCGCTACACAGAGTGTCCCTTTCCACACCCACCCGCAAACTGACCAGTTCCGTCGAAGACGGGTGCAGATGCCGCTTCGGATGGTGCGCGGCCAGTTCACCAATCTGTTGCTCGATGCTGGCGTGGGCCGAATCATCGAGACCTCGGAAGCTGACGAGTTGGTTCACGATAGGACCGACCACAGAGTACGGATGATGTTATTTGATCTCGATGCGCCGCTTCGCTGCCGGTTCTCCGGCCGCTTTGGGGACGCGCAGCGTCAGCATGCCGTTTTCAAATCTGGCCTCTGCCCGATCGAGATCGATGCCCGCGGGCAGCGGGACCGCGCGCTGAAAGTGTCCAAACGACCGCTCGACCCGATAGCATCCCTGTTCTTCGCTCGTCGATTCGAAACGCTTGTCGCCGCTGATGATCAGCATGTCTTCAATCACTTCGAGTTCGACGTCGTCGCGGGTCATGCCCGGCAATTCAACGACAATACGCAGTGCGTCGCCTTCGTCGGTGACGTCAATCCGCGGTTGAAACTCGCTCGCGCTGAAGTCGCCGAACCAGCTCCCGAGCGGTCCACGCCCGCCGAACGGATCGCGGATCAATTCGGCGAACAGATGAATCGGATCAGGCAGCGGCCAGCTGGCAGGCGCGAGTACCGGCGCAGCAGCCGCTGCAATCGGTGCCCCGTTACCCGTTTGCGTGCCGCCCGTCTGTTGCCCATTTTGCCGGGCGCTCTCCTGATTGATGCGCGGCGCACCGGTCTGGCCCGATGCGTTTTTTTGCGCGGGGTGCGAGCGTAAAAACCGGAACGGATTCCATTTGTCGAGATCCAGAAGCATGTGATTCTCCTTACGTGAGGTGCGCCAGTGCCAGACCTGAGGCTGGACCACTGGAGATGGCGGGTGGTCCATTCGACCTCCAGATGCGAGCGGCGCGGGGTTGGCCGCGGCTTTGATCTTGTAACCTACGAGTGCTCGTGAGAGGTGCGTTTACGGATGCAATGGCGCGTGTGGCTCGCCGGTCAGGCCGTCACGGCGCCAGGCACGCGCAGTGATGCCGAGTACGAACAGCAGCGCGCCCGTGAACAGCGCATACACGCCGATCAGCCAGACGAGCGCTAGTGCGCCGGCGCCCGGAAAGAGCAGCACGAAGATGCCGAACAGCACGGACAGCACTCCGCTTAGCACCAGCATCCACGCATTGCGCAGGCGCCTGTGCAGCCGCGTTGCTGCGATCAGATCGAATACGCCGGTGATAATCGCGTTTGCTCCGATGATGGCGACCAGCACGAGCGTGGTAATGCCCGGCACTAACGCGGCGATCATACCGGCGCCGATGCTGCAGATGCCGAGCAGCAAGGGCACCCACCAGCCGCCGTGCGTCGCGCGGTAGCGGATGGCCCCGACAATCGCGACAATGCCGCTGGCGATTGCGTAGGCGCTAAAGAGGGTGATAAGAAGTAGCAGAGTGAGGCCGGGCCAGAATAACGCCAGAACGCCAAACAGTAGCGCTACCGTGCCACGCAGAATGAGCATCCACCAAGCGCGTCCAAACAGTTCATCCATGTGGGACTCCAAGCTGTACCGTCATGCGATGAACTTCAGTCTAGGCTCCACGCAGCTGCGATTCTTTCGCGTTTCTGCCATGCGTTTCGCAATTCTGCGTTCATTCAGGACGCGTGCTGAATGGCATCCAGATTGGCATCCCAGACGCACCAAAATAACCCGATCCATCACCGCTTTTTTTATAGCGGCTCGCCGTGAGGCGTTCTAACATGAATTTACGCCGCGCACGGTCTAGCGTTAGCCCGATCATTGCTGGCCCGGTGTCGTACCGTCAACTTCAGAACGAAGGGAATCTCATGAAAGCGAATCTCCTTGTATTGCTGCTCGCGTCGTCGCTTGGACTCGCTCCAGACGCGAACGCCCAGGTGGCCGGCGCCCAACCGCTTGGTGTCAGCGTGGAAGAGTCGGCCGCGATCGTGGCAGGCTGGAGCGTGAGAAAGTCGATCATGGACAAGCCGGTCTTCAACGAGAAGGGTGAGCGTGTCGGTGTCATTCATGACATTATCGTGGCACCGGATCGGTCGGTATCGTTTGCAATCGTCGCCGCAAACCAGTTTCTGGGGGTGTCGCATCACGACGTGGCCATTCCGATTGAGCAGCTCGATTTCGTCAATGGCAAACTAGTGCTTGCCGGTGCGACGAAAGATGCGATCAAGGCGCTGCCCGAGTTTCAATACGCAAAGGTACGCGCGACACCTAAGGCGAGGTCCGACTACAGCGAGCATCACTGACTTATGTCTCGCATCGTCCACGATCGATGCATTTGACGCGCGGCACATTCGTTCCATGGGCAGTGCGCGGATTAGTGCGCGGCTGCGTGACTATTCGTCGTGCCGCATGACCGCCGCCTGCTCTTCAGGCGACTTTCTTAACCAGCGCCGGTGCAACGCACGTTCAATGCTGCCGCCCACCGAGAGCAGCAGCAGGAGCAGGGCGGTGGCAATACCCGCAATCTGCCATGCGCCGATGCCGCACACAATGCCGAGCGCGGCGGTGACCCAGATCGAAGCCGCCGTCGTCAAGCCGCTGATCCTTCCGGTGGCGCGGTCTTGAAGGATCACCCCGGCGCCGAGAAAACCGATGCCCGTAATGACGCCCTGAATCGCACGGCCGGCGTCACTGCTGTCGCTGAAACCGTGCAGTTCGAAGGACATGCCGGCCATTGTGACGAGACAGGAACCAAGCGCAACGAGGCCTAGCGTCTTGACACCGGTTGGCTTGCCGTGCAGGTTTCGATCGAGCCCGACGATACAACCCACCAGCACTGCCGCGACCATGCGCAAGATCGCCTCAAGCAATTGCACGTGTGAAATCATCGGCATTCCCGCTAAGGTTTCCAGGTAACGTCGCATTCGGCGAGCACCTGGCTGCTCACTACAGTCCAGCGTCGAAGGGAGCAAACTGCTTGAGCGTCAAGCGCCGCTCAGGAGACCCTTTACCCTAAAACCCGCAGTTATCCTCTTGTGATCGCAGCGATCGGTCGGCGTTGCAGCGGCGTACGCGCGGTGATGCGCGCACAGATGTAGTGCAGCAACTCGCGCCAGCGGTCGAGCTTCGGGAACCGCTCCGCAAAGGGTGCGACGTTGAAACCGTGGGGTGGCTTGACAATAAGCCGATGCAGCAAAACAGCTCAACTGGTCCGAAGTGTTGACTGCCTCGTCGAGCACGATTTTCAGTATCACTACACTTCAACTACTTAATGGGAAGCCGACGACAATGTTGTCGCGCAACATATCAAACCGCGCGTGCAGCCCCACTGGAGCGCGACAGGCATCCCGCGCCCGCCCGCCCACCGGCCGGTCGCGTGGCAAGCAAGCCTTCTGCCCGAACTTTCGACCCTCAGGTGCGGGGCGCGTTTCCGTTCCAGGCGTTCTGAAGTAGCGCCCCAACCGGCTCACATTTGAAAGGTCGCGGATTCCAATAGGGATTCGACAGGGTTATTTCGCATGCTTTATCGAGGTCAGATTCCTGCATGCCAGTCTCGCGCAAGCCAGATGGAACGCCGAGCCTTCGTCCAGGCATCGAAGACACCATGCGCAGCGCTCTCGCGGCCTGCGCGTGTCAGATTCGTGTCATGGCCTCAGGCGACGCCGCGCCGTTGTATGCCAGTGCGCAAGGCAAATATGATCGCGTGTGTTTCCGCATGCGGCAGGTTGAAGCTTTCGCCAAGAGTACGACAAAGCTTGTGATGCAGCGCCATTCCAACGTGCCCAGCACACAGCCGCATAGCCATGCACCGCAGAGACAATCACTGTGCGCTAACAGGCATCTAGGGCTCGTTCTTGATGCCGCGCAATCCGGTCGCCAACGCACGTATTCCGTCATCCAGTTGTCAGCCATCAGTCATCAGCCATCAGGGACATGACTGGATTGCCATCATGAGCATACAACCCCCTCCGCTGCATGCGCAGTGGCATCGAGGCCGCTCACGAAAGACAGGTCGGGCGGCAATTCACGTGACAGCCCGGGTCGTGGATAAGCGTCTTCGGCAACACACGCAGGTTGCGTCCCATACCTTTCAGACCGTCCTCGGTCAGACCATAGATCGGTGTCATCTCTGAGCCTGCATACCTGGTCGGGATCGCGATGATCGGCAGGCTCCATTCGAGCGCGACGCCTTACCCAAGCCAAGTCCGATCGATGTCCCCAGATCGCGGACGCGCGTGCGGTGCGCATGGCATGCCGCTTCACGAACCTGACCGCTTTCGAACGCCACGCAATACCCGGCGTGAGCGACAGCTTGCTGAATGCCTTCAGGAGCGATGGATTGCTTTGAATCCCGGCTAACAGCGTGTCGAGCGTCGTTCCGAGGTGCGCAGCAATATAGCTCAGCAGCATCTCCATCAACGAGGTCGGGTTTCTTCCGCCCATATTACGAATCTGCCTTAAGCAGCCTTGAATTCGACCTAAGCTTAGATGTGCAACGAGTCAACGAGGGAGATAACGTCAAGTCTGGTGTATGAGCAGTTGATGGCCGGCGACGTCAAGCGGCGAGTTTCTGCTGACCCGGTTGATCGCCTTGCACCGGTTCGCCGTCCCCGAAGGCAATTCCCTCCAGCAACAGCTTGATCTGTTCGGGGCCGTTGATGCGGCGCCAGGTTTTCTCGGCTTCCTCGATCAGCTTGAATGCCAGGCCGAGGAAGGTTGGTCGCGACACACAGTTGCGCGTACGCGTAGTGCGGTGGCGCACGGTCGCGAACGTCGACTCAATCGCATTCGTCGTGCGCAAATGCTGCCAGTGCTCGGCCGGGAAGTCGTAAAACGCCAGCAGACTTTCCCGATCTTTCTTCAACGTCTCAGTCGCCTTCGGGTATTTCCCCGCGTAGACCGCTACGAAACGATCGAACGCAGTGTGCGCGTCGGCGCGCGTAGCGGCCATCCAGATTGCCTGCAGGTCTGCCTTCGCGCGTCCCTGTTGCGACTTCGGCAGCGCGTTGAGCACGTTGCCCATCTTGTGAAACCAGCAGCGCTGGCCGCGTGTCGCAGGAAACACTTCTTCCAGCGCAGCCCAGAAGCCCATCGCCCCATCGCCGACTGCCAGCAGCGGACCGGCCTGCAAGCCGCGCGCCTTCAGGTCCAGTAGCAGCTCCTGCCAGGACGCCTTCGACTCGCGATACCCGTCGCCGATTGCCACACGCTCCTTGCGTCCATCGGGCCTCACTCCGATGATCACGAGCAGGCACTGGCCGTCAGAGTTCTCGCTTCGCAGCCCGGTGTGAATGCCGTCAACCCACCAATACACGTAGCGCGACTTTGATAGGTCCCGCCGACTCCAGTTGGCGTGCTCGTCGGCCCATTGGGCTTTCAGCCGACTCACCACATTGGCCGACAAGCCTTTGGCGTCATCTCCCAGCAGCACGCTCAGCGCCTCGCTCATGTCGCCCGTCGAGATGCCCTTCAGATACAGCCACGGCAGCGCGGCACTCACGCGCGGCGACTTCCTCACGTACGGCGGCACAATCGATGAATTGAACTTCACACCTGATCCTGATCGATCGCGAACCTTCGGGACCTTCACCGCAATGGGGCCGGCCGCGGTCAGCACTTCGCGCTCCGGCAGATAGCCATTGCGCACCACGGCACGCTGTCCGTGCAGGGTCTTGACGTTCGAGAACCGCTCCAGCAGCGCCGACAGCTCTGCTTCGATTGCCTGCTGGATCACCTGCCGCGCTCCCTGCCGGACCAGTTCGTCCAGACCCAGACCGGTTGCCGATAGACCTACGACTTCTTTTTCCGTAAACTTGCTCATGGTGGATGGTTTGTTGGTTGCTGGTTTCCGACTTCGACAATCAGATTCTCAGCTGAAACCTCCACCGCCTTCAATCTCCCGCCTCAATCCCCCCGTACACCAGTTCTGACTTTATCTCTCAACGAGGAGACTTCTGCTCATCATGAAGCAAGAAACAAGATCAACCCCGGATCACGGGTTACGCTGCCAAGCAATGAATGTCGCTTTCGCCGATGGCGGCCTGAATTCGGTGCAGGGACTTCGCCTCGTTATACCGACAGGTAGCACTGTTGCGCGGGCTGCGGGCAGCGACGGTCCCGGAATGAGTCACTCCATCCTGATCAGTGCACCATTTGTCGCAATCATTCCGGCGGGGGCGCAGTTGGCCATAGACGCTGACAACGATCCCACGGGATGGGTTATCGCACTCAAACCGGGCGTACTTGGGCAAGTCTCGCAAGAAGCGTTTGACGCGGTCCCGAAATGGTCCAGGTCTTGGGATCCGTTCCTGCGCGAGGCCGCGGACACATTGGCTGCTTTGCATCATGCGAATCTCATCGACGCTGCCTGCGCCGACGCTTTTGCAGATGTCATCTCGGTGCACATCGCTCTGCGCTACGGACACTGTGCTGGTGCGGCCGAGCCGGAGACGCCTCTTACGCGTCCAATGCTGACTCGCATTGAAGCCTTCGTTCACGAGCACATAGCCGAAACCATTTTGGTCGAGCAACTCGCAGTGCTGGTGAACATGGGTGCATCAACCTTTGCGCGTGCTTTCAAAACGGCAACAGGTAAACCGCCCCATCGTTACGTGACACTCGAACGGGTGAGATTTGCCAAGACAATGTTGTGCGAGACAACCATTCCCCTGGTTGACGTTGGCGCGCGCGCGGGGTTCCAGACTCAGCAGCATTTCACCGAAGTGTTTCATCGATACACCGGTGTGACGCCGCGCGCATACCGACTTGCCCACCGGAACGTCGGTAGCTGATTCATTTGGCGAAATTGCGAGCAAAACAATGACCGCGGGACTTGCGCGCTCGCGATTAGACCGGAGCGACACGAGTATCTCGAAGTGGATACTGCCCCCGGGGTTGATCAGAACAAGAATTCCTGAACAATAATTCCGGCACCTTGACCTTGCCCCCGTTTGACGAATCCCGTAGCCGGGGGAATTATGGGTTCGCTTTGCTGAGCCGCGAACCAGTTCTTCTCAAATGGCATGGGACTGACCTAGTCGAGTGTCGAGTGTAACGGCGCGCATTGTAAAAGCCCAGAGCTGAGGGCATGGCGGCCCGCATCGGACCCGATGGAGCGATGCACCGGGTGAGCGCAGGATCGTGGCACATCTGGGCAGAAACCGGAAAGATGCGCGCGCGGGCCATGGCTAGACTGGCCCGAAAGCGGGATCCTGTCGATGTGATTTGACGCCGACGCTTCGAAGCGTCGATGGCAGCACTTTTCGGGCCGAATCAAAAGCAAGGAGCAAATTTATGCCTGATACGGAAATCGCGCCCGCGGAAGCCGGGCAGCACGACGAGCAATTCCCGCTGCGCAAGCTCTTCGAACCCTTAAAGGTGGGACCGCACAACCTGCGTCATCGTGTCGTGATGGCGCCACTGACGCGTTCGCGCGCGAGCCGGCCAGGCAACATACCGTCGCAGCTGAACGCCTGCTATTACGCGCAGCGCGCAGCGGCCGCACTCATCATCAGCGAGGCGACGCAGGTGTCGATGCAAGGACAGGGCTATGCATGGACGCCTGGGATCCATAGTCGCGAGCAGGTCGAAGGCTGGCGGCTCGTGGCGGACGCCGTGCACGAGGCGGGCGGGTTGATGTTCATGCAGCTCTGGCACGTCGGACGCATATCGCACCCCTCGTTGCAGCCCGATGAAATGCTGCCCGTTGCGCCCTCTGCGGTCCAGCCGAAAGCGGAGGCGTTCATCGAGAACGAGCGCGGCGAAGGTGTCGTCGCGCCCTGCGTCACGCCTCGCGCGCTGCAGGTCGAAGAGATGCCGTATCTCGTGCGCCAATACTTCAGGGGTGCGCGCAACGCAAAGGCTGCCGGTATGGACGGCGTCGAAGTGCACGGTGCGAACGGGTATCTGCTCGACCAGTTTCTGCTGTCCGGCACGAACCGCCGCACGGACGAATACGGCGGATCGAGCGAGCGTCGAGCCAGGTTGATGTTCGAGGTGATCGAAACGGTTTGCGAAGTGTGGGGGCCGGAAAAGGTCGGCGTACGGCTCTCTCCTCTCGGCATCTTCAACGACATGCATGACGACGATCCCGAGGCGACCTTTTCTTACGTCATCGAGAAGCTCAATCGATACGGGCTGGCTTATTTGCACATCGTTAATCCCGCGCTGGCGGCGACCGGTGAGGATGTCGCTTTCACGGAGCGCGCGAAACGCATGAGCGAGATGATACGCCGCACTTATCGTGGTGTGCTGATGGTCGCGGGCGGGTTCGACGGCAGCAGTGCGGAAAGATGGCTCGAGGACGGCAATGCGGACCTGATCGCGTTCGGACGCTTGTTCATCGCCAATCCAGACCTGCCGGAACGCTTCCGGTCGCACGCTCCGCTCAATTCGCCGGATCCGTCCACGTTCTACGGAGGCGGCGAGCGCGGGTATACCGACTATCCGTCGCTCGCGCAGGAGCGCGGGGAGGCCCCACGGTCCGTGATCGATGGGCGTTGGAGATAGACTGTCGTGGGCCGGCGAGCTCGCTGGCGTCACACGACGATTTGCGATGGCCGCCGATCTGGCGACCGATCACGCAGAGAGGCTCATCATGGCTGTCACTACCTGGGTTGTCGTTGCCGACGGCAGCCGTGCACGATTCTTCGAGACACCGGGACTCAAACTGGATTTGCGGGAAATCGAAGACCTCGTCAATATCGCCCCGAGTGGACCGGCGCTGAGCGAGAAGGATCGCGAAAAATTCGCGAAGACCGTCGCCGACCGCGTCGAACAGGGACGGCTTCATCAACGGTATCAGCGATTGCGTTTTGCCGTGGAGCCAAAGTTTCTCGGGATGCTGCGCAAGCGTCTGAGCGAGGAGACCCGTCAGATGATTTTCGAAGAGATCAACGAAGATCTCTCGGCCCTCGATGCGCGCGAAATTCAAGCGCACCTGCGAAGGCATTGACGGCGACCTGCCCGGTCGTGGACCCACCTCCGACTTTAGAGAACCGAAGCTGCATGGCCGCTTACCGACGCACGAGGGACACTCGGCCGTTAATGAGCAGCCCAGCCGTCTTCGCCGATTAGTGGTACGAAGCTCACCTCGCCGAGCGCGCTCGTGATAATCGTGTTCGCGGTGGCGTACCAGTTTGATCAATCGCTGATGGTATGGCTCGCGCCCCACTGGCATGACGATCCGGCCACCGACCGCGAGTTGCGAACGCCACGCCGCCGTGGAAGAACTTCATCAAAATCATCTTGTCCGGATCGATTCGAGGATGCTTCTCCAGAAGCTCGAGCGCGCGATATGCGTCTTCAGCCTGGACCAGTCGCCCAAGTTGCGATTGGTCATCGAGAGTGTTCACGATCCCTCGGGCCGAGTATCTATCGATGACAAATGTGGCAATGCCCGTCGCAAGGAAAAACTGCTCCCAATCAGTTATATAACCACCAATAGCACCAGCCGAGTGCAACGTGATGATGAGAGAATATCCTCATACAAAACGATCGTTCGTTTGTCGCCCGATTTTAGGGGAAGAGTAAATTTTTTGAGGCGAGTTGCCGTTATAGTGATTTGGCATCACGACAGACGACTGAAGACCATTTCGCCATTAACGGCACATTGACATATGTCGTAAGGGGCACTGGCGACGCACCAATAAATCAGCGGCATGAGAGAGCCGCGTTTGACCGGGCAACCGGGATAAGTTTATGACTCGACCACCCCACGACGCAAACAATACGAAATCCAGCCGTCGGGCGCTTATCCTCGCGCCCATGCTCGTCGTTCTCATCCTCGGCATTTTGTGGATGACAATTCTCTTGCGCCTGCAGGTTGAGAAAGCGGCGGTGATACGCGATACGCGGGCGGCGGCACGCACACTGGCCGATGCGTTGGCAACCCATACGCTCAAGACTGTGCACGATGTCGACGAGATCGCACTGCTCGTGAAATTCGGATACGAAAGCGCGCCCAAGGCATTCGATCTTGCACGATACCAGGCATACGGTTTAATCAGCGCCGACACCGCGTTGCAGGTCACGATAGCGGGAGCAGAGGGCCACGTCATCGCCTCGACGCTGCCATTTTCCGGTGCGATTGATCTGAGCGATCGGGAACACTTTCGTGTTCATCGTCTGCGCGCTAACTCGGGACTCTTCATCAGCCAGCCTTTGCTAGGACGTATATCAAACAAGTGGTCCATTCAGGGCACGCGACGCATAAACCGCCGCGATGGGAGCTTCGGCGGAGTAGTGATCGTCTCGGAAAATCCGTCCTATCTGACCGACGGTTTCTACAACAGTGCTGCGCTTGGCGAGCACGGCATGATCGCCGTCCTGTCTGGCCGCGGGTTCATGCTGTCTCGTCGCGCCGGAGATGCACCGAGCAGGATCGGAGACGTGCTGCCGAAGGGCTATGCCACGCTCCGCAAGACGGACCCGGACGACTTTCCCGATCCCCTCGATCATATCGAGCGCGTGGTAGCAAGTCATTATCTCGAACAATACGGTCTTACCGTGGTCGCCGGTCTGTCCGTCAACGAGGCGCTGGACGACTACTTCAAGATGCGCCGCGTGTACGTGATCATGGCATCGGCCATCTCTCTAGTGCTCGTGGCACTGTCCACCTGGATTACTGCGCTGATCCTCAAAATGCTGAAGGGCAAAGAAAAGTTGCGGCATCTTTCACAGACCGATCGCCTCACGGATTTACCCAATCGCGGCAGAATCGTTGACCTGCTTGACGAGGCTATCGCCGCCCCGGACGCGGTTGGGAAGGTGGGGGCCATCTTCGTCGATCTGGATAGATTCAAAGAACTTAACGATACTTTCGGCCACCAGTGTGGAGACGACATTCTGGCCACAGTGGCCGCACGCCTGCGGGCCACGGTACAGGGCCGCGGCGTAGTGGGCCGCCTCGGTGGTGACGAGTTTCTCATCGTGATCAAGGCTGAGTCCGCGGCTGTCGTGGTCAAGCGAATCGCTGATGAATTGAGCGCCGCGCTTCAGATTCCCCTGAACTCACGCTGGGAGGTCGATCTCATTGGCGCAAGCCTGGGTGTTTCAGTCATGGAAGCCGGCGACGACTCCAGCGAACTGATCAGGAAAGCCGATTTCGCGATGTACGAAGCGAAGAATCGACGGTCTTTACGCAACACACCGGCGAAAACAAGCTTCGTGGTGGGCTTATGATCTACTTGTCTCCGACAAGGATGCCCTGCTGCGTTTCGGCGTCGCGCTGGACGGGCAAGGCGCATTGCTAGTGGCCGCTGTGCCTGGTCGCGCAACTGGCCACACGTTGACCCCTCATGCATTGCACTGAACGCCATTTACCGAAACACACGCCGAAATCATGCCCGGCGCCTGACACGTTCGATCGGGCCGGTGCAACTCGATTCCAACGCCATGATCTGCCTGCCCGACTATGGCCTGTTCCTGATCGACGGAACGGCTCCCATGATATCGGTTGCTTTGCTCGGTTGGCGCATGTCATGGGAACGGCGCTTCAGTGTGCAGACGCTCACGCGGTGTCCGAAAACCTTTCCGCCGTTCGGTCTGTTCGAATGGCTGGCGTTCATGCCTGTCTGCTTGCCGCCCCCGGGTCCCGGCGATCGCAACGATTGGCTCATTCGGCACTTCACCTATGCACTTCGGCAGACCTGGAACGCCTGGTGTACGATCGCATCCGGCATGCAGGAAAACGGCCGCTATGTTCTCTCGCCGATGCTTTTACCCACGCGCACTTTCTGGTTCGATGTACCCGAGCATTTCGGTTCGTTTGTCGCGCCACGTCAAACCGCGACATGAATCTCTCAATCGCTCGATCGCGGAGCAACCGGCACGAGATCCCTACCGGAAGGTAATGGTGTAGCTGAATCCGGATTTCAGATACGTGCTGACAAGATAACAATTATTATCTTGCCATCTGCATCGAGACGCCTAAGTGGCTACTCTGAAAACGAGTCAGTCTCAGCCGTTTCCTCTCTCGTTTCCTTCCAAATGTCGGTCACAAGGCCGAAATAGTCTCATCTTTGCTTCGCCAACAGCGGCAATTCGTTGATTTATATGGAAAATAGATCGCCACGTATACGGCAAATCAATCAAATTCCGGCAAAGTCATAGTTTTACTTCGCAAATTGTCTTAACTTTACTTCGGCGGACGCTTGGCGCGATCGCGCTCATCGTGCTCGCGCTCATCGCCGGCGGATTTTACGTGAAGGCCTTGCGCGCCGAGCTGGCCGACGCGCAAGACGCCACGCGCACGGCGCAAGAGACGGTTGGCCGGCGCGACGCGACGATCGCCGAGCTACAGCGCAAGGCGCTCGACGACGCCCGCGACCTCGCGCAGCTCGAGGCGAAGCGCCAAAGCATCGCGGCCGAGCTATTGCAATCCGAAACCGACTTTGAGGCCTTGAAGAATGAAAACGACGAGCTACGCGCATGGGCTGACGGCGCTTTGCCTGACGATGTTGTACGCCTGTACAACCGCCCCGCGATCACCGGAGCCGACGAATACCATTCTGCAATGCGCGCCCGTCGCGCGCTGCACGCTGCCGGCGATGACCCCGCGCACGAATGACGAGCTGCGCCGCACGCTCGACGTGACCGAGGCGGCATGGGGCGAATGTGCGGCCCGCGTCGACATGATCGTGACGTGCCAGGCCCGAGGCCTGCCCGTAGCCGACGAGGCCGGCCATGAATAAGGCGAACAGCCTGCGCCGCGCGCTCACGGCTGCCGTGCCCTCGCTCGCGACCGATCCCGACAAGCTGCTCGTGTTCATCGACGCCGGCAACATCATCGCGACGGGCGTGCAATCGGCCTCGTTCGATTACGCCTATACGCTGAATGTGATGCTGCTCGACTTCGCCGGCGACGCCGATATCGTGTTCGCTGCGCTGCTGCGATGGGTTCGGCTCAATCAATCCGATCTGCTCACAAACGACGAGCTGCGCAAGGCCGGCATCTCTTTCGAAGCCGATCAACTCACGCAAACGACCGTCGACCTGTCGATCAAGCTCAGGCTCACCGAAAGCGTGCTCGTCGCGACCGACGACGCCGGCGCGCAGACGATCACGCACGTCGACGAACCCGTGCCCGAGTGGGACATGCAAAGTCTTGTCGATCCGCAATGGACGAACCAAGCTCGCTCGAATCATGGGCCGGCGCACTGCTCTCGCAGCTCGCGCCGGCGGCCCGTCGCACCGTAACGCGCGAGATAGCGCGCGAGTTACAACGCAGTCAACGCACGCGCATCGCGCAACAGCACAACCCGGACGGCACCGACTACGAAAGGCGCAAGCCGCGCCCGAAAAAGCACCTGCGCGACAAGGCCGGCCGCATCAAGCGCGCGGCGATGTTCGCGAAGCTGAGGCAAGCCCGCTACCTGCGCGCCGAGTCTGATGCTGCCGGCCTCGTGATCGGCTTCGCCGGCCGCGTCGCACGCGTGGCTCGCGTCCACCAATACGGCGAAACCGATCGCGTCGCGAAGGGCGGCCCGATGTACAAATACCCGGCCCGTGTGTTGCTTGCGTTCACAAGCGAGGACCGCGCGAAAATCCGCAATATGTTGCTCGCCCATTTGGTTGGCTAGCGGCAGCCGTCGTCAGACTCTATCGGACAGTTAGGACTTGATCCGGCGTCCGAAGCAGAACGAAGCCAGTACCAGCGTTGGCTCAGCGCCGGCTTCAAGTCCGCGTGATGAGGCAACGTCGCGGCACCGCCATTGCAGTGCCGCGACGACGGGTCACACGCTGGCACACGTCATTCTGAAGCCGCCGCCGGACGACTGCAGACCATCTTTGCGACGAGCGTAGTACCGAGCGTTGATCTCACCTGTCCCGAGGTCTTCCACCGAGGTTAGCCCGCAATCCCGAAGCAACAGCTGCAGTCGTTCAGGCGTGAACGAGGCGACCCATGGCTCCCCCATCTGCCGGAAAATCTCCGCCGCATGAGCCTCGATCGCCTGTTCGAGAGGGGAAAGAGCCTCGGTCGCTACGCGGTAATCGAAGACAATAACGGTACCTTGGGCAAGACGGCTTACGTCCCGCAGCACGCCGCGAATCGAGGTTTCCTCGACGTACGGTGTGACGCCGAGCCACGAGAAGAGCGCTGGTTCGGTCCGATCAAAAGAAGTGCGGTCGAGCGCATCGAGAAGGGACTCGGTGTTCACGTTGCAACTGACGTAATCTGTGGCTCGCGGGCGCTCACGAAGGTTGTCGGTTTTCCACTGCTGGGTGTCGACTAAGTCCATCTCGTAGACCCGCAGGTCGGGATAGGGATTGCGGAGCGCAAACGTATCCAGCCCCGCTCCTACAAGCACATACTGCCTGGTCCCTCGCGCGTATGCTGCATGCAGCATGTCCTCGGCGTAACGGCTTCTAGCGATGACTGCGGCACGCATCGTCCTCATGATCGGATCGTTGAACGTGTATCGATCTTCACGCACGGCAGCGGATATGTGGTCGCCCAGGACTTGTAATGCAAACGGATCGTCAAGGATAATTGGTTCATCGAGCAACTGGTGCGCGGCTCGCAGCATCGCTACACGAAGCGCTGATTGAGACGGTGGGCGGGTGTCAACGGTGACCATTGAATTTGCGTAGGTAGTCGAAGGAGGTAGCAATGTAGAGCCTGACGTTACGTCAGGGTCAACGGCATTGCTGCGCACAACGCTGCAGACGCGGCCGCGGCCGCGACCGTGTCAGGTGTCCAGGTAAACTATGAGGGCTTCGGGTTGGTCGAGAGGACGAAGGAAGATTTGGTCTTGCTGAAGGTTGGAGAACTTGCGGCGCGTTTCGGAGTGACCGTGCGAGCCCTGCACCACTATGACCAGATCGGGCTGGTGAGCCCGTCTGCACGGTCCGCCGCAGGTTACCGCCTCTACAACGCGGACGACATTCATCGCTTGCATAAGGTCCAGCTGTTACGTCAGCTCGGCCTGGCTCTTGGGGAGATAGCTCAATATCTGGCAGAGCCAGACAAGTCCGCGCAAACGCTCATTGACCGACATATTCAAGTGCTCGATCAGCAGATTGAACGTTCAGTGCTACTGCGGGACCGCTTGCAGTCGCTTCGCGACGATCTCGTTGGGGGAAACGACCCTGCTGCAGACGACTGGTTGGCCGCGGCTGAGATGATGCTGGCGTACGACAAGTATTTTTCCCGGGCAGAGCTGGATCGTCTGCCGTTGTACCGCGCGGCCCGCGAGTACGAGTGGGCCGCGCTAGTCAACGAGGCTCAGGCGCTGATGAGCGATGGAATAGCCCCCAACGACGAACGAGCACAAACATTGTCGATCCAGTGGATGAAGATGTTAGAGCGTGACACTGCCGGCGACCCTCGGTTGTTGGAGCGGGTAGACCGGATGCACGCGAGCGAACCCTCAATGAGGTCGAGCATTGGCGCGTCGGCCGAGATGCGCGACTACATGCTGGTCGCGTTCGCTGAATCCCGAATCAGGATCTTCGAGCGATACCTGAAGGTCGAAGAAGCGCACTTTCTCAGGGCGAACTATGCGAAACAGATTCTCGCGTGGCCAGCGTTGATGAGCCGGGTGCGCGACGCGGCGGAGTCGAATGAATCGCCAGCGTCGGAAACGGCCCGTGCGTTGGCCACGGAGTGGCTTGAACTGTTCCGAGGATTTGCAGGCGAGGAACCGTCGACGCTCGCCCGGTTTCGCGAAGCGATGACACGTGAACCGGAGTTGACCCTTGGGACCTGGATGGACGCGGCGTCACGGACTTTCTTGAGCGCCGCCGTGAAGGCGACGACCCTGTAGCGTTTCTGACTCGAGGATGGATGTGTAAGCCCGGCGTCAGCGGCCCAAATACGCTAAGCATCGCGACGCCGCCGCCTTCGATGAGGCGCACTGTGTACTACGAAACATGCCGATACTCGAACTGGATCAGCCGACGTCGCGGAAGTCACCACCGTGTCGCAGGTGGCGGTCAAGGCGGGGTGCCCTCAAGAAACGGATTTTTTCGTACGCGTGCGACGTGAAGTCGCGCCAGTTATTGTCTCAACCCGCAAGGGATAGTGAGACTCGTTGTTCCCTCGACTATAGCCTACTAGTTGCATAATCGTTGGTGCACCGCGCACGAGGATTGTTCCTCACTTGATTCTAACGAAAATACAACAATGACCAAATTCGGCTTAGATCCGTACGCCTCCATCGGTTTAACCGAGAATCCTTTTATGGTTCAAGCGCTAAAATCGGACGCGCAAGGCAAGCGGTTGCTGGTTGGGCGGGACGAAGACATTCGATTGGTTGCACAACGCTTGCACAAGCACGGGAAAATTACGTGCCTAGATGGCCACGTTGGGGTAGGCAAAACAAGCCTAGTCAATGTCGCAGCATATGATTGCTTTAAAGCCTATCTGGAAGCGGAAACCCCACAGCTTCTCATCCCTGCAATCGCGTCGTTCCAACTGAAGAAGGACGGGAACGTCGATCAGTTTTGTGCGGAGGTATTCCAACGCGTAGCGCAGACCCTCTGTCAGTATCGAGAGTATCTGAACGGCTACGATATCAAGAGTGCAAATTTGCCGCAGTTGAATGCTTGGATGAACTCGCCAATCGTTCAGCACCTGAACGTGTCCGCTGATGGATCAATTGGTGTCAGCATTCCGAAAGTTGTCAACGTTGGTGTAAAGGGTGGCGGCAGCACGTCGAACCAGGTGAATCAATCTGCCGGATTCGCCCAAAACGGTCTTGAACTGAATGTTAGGAATCTGCTGAATGAGATCTTTGGAGAGAAAGGGAACGGTGGGATCGTATGTGTCATCGACAACATCGAGTTGCTTGAGACGGGACTCGCAGCCCGGCGAACACTTGAGGCACTCCGTGACAAATTGTTCAACGTGAACGGTCTTCGGTGGGTCTTTTGCGGGGCGAATGGTGTCATCCACAGCTTAGCTGCATCTGCGCGATTGTCTGCATTTTTGAATACCCCCGTGATAAATATCGCTAACGTGCACCCTGCGGCGATTGATGAAGTTGTGCGTGCGCGCCTCAGGGAATTTCATACTGATCCGGAACGGGCAGAGGACGAGCTTCCAATAGCATTGGACGACGTGAAGCATCTTTATCACATCGTCAACTTCAATCTACGCGATTTGCTCGCGCTCGCCGACGAATTCTGCGAATTTGCTGTTGTTGAAGTTCGTAAATTCCGCTAATAGCGTCGGTTGGAGCGCTAATCGTGTCCATTAATTCCGCTAACGCAGCCGACCGCTGTTGTTGAACATACGCATCTCGCGATGACGGCTGATCGCGTCCAGCGCAGCACCGAAGTGACGTGACCGGCGAAATACAGAAGCGGGGACTGTCTCTAGGAGCGTGCGGTGCACGCGACAGAATTTCGCTGTTGGTTCCAGCCACTCACGTTTCCAGCGAGGCGCCGATACGTCGGCGTCATTCAGCACAAGGCATCTGAAGCAGTACGGCATGCAACGCCGATCAATGAGCCAGGCCGATGGCGTCTGGATGTGCCTCAATCTCTCGTCATCAAGACGTGCGAGCGTTGCGAATCGGTGGACCGCTGACTGCGAAATCGGCGGGAAAAGGATCCATCCGGCAGTTCCGAGCGCGGGCAGCTCCTCGCTTGTGGCGACCTCCCACAGCATTGCAACGCTCACTTGGTATCGGGCCGCGACACGGCCTAACCAGCTTCCGAAGGCTTCTTCGTAGAAGGGCCTCGGAGCAATCGGCCACGGGACGACATTACTGGGCGATTCGGCAGACATGTTCAAGGTGAGTGAGGCCGATAAATTCGTCGCCGTTGCGAATTGATAGCTCGGCGGCGTTGTTCAGCAACGTGGATATCTCGCCAGTCAGTCCGCCGCTCGCGCCCAGAACAAATTGAACGATCTCGCGTCGCGCGAGATCCGATGGCTTGCGCAGTGGCAGCACGCGTTCGAACGCCGCGAGAAGCCGCCTCAGACCATCGCTCTCCCGCCACCGTGGGATTTCGAACGGCGTATAACGACTTATCATCTGGGTATCTGTTTGAAGCGCGAGTACTGCGTCGCGGGTGCCGACCAGAACCATGCTGATCTGAAGGTCGTTGGCCAGGAACTTGAGGAGGTTCAGCGATGCGCGCTGCTCGCGATACGTGCCCGCCAGTAGGTGGTGGACCTCATCGACAACCAGCACGCGAGGCGACACCCGCTTCAGAATCTCGCGAGCTAATCGTTCAAGGGATGCAAGTCCGGCCGCGGCGTTATGAGGGGCGCCTAGCTCGAACAGTAAGCCCGAATAGAATCGATGCTGGTCCGGGGTCGGTGGCATCTGCATTGCCACGACAGGACAGCGTTCGACCCCGCTTCGCTCGTCAAACTCGTTGGGATGCGCACGCCGAAATTTGGACGTGATTTTCGTCTTGCCAATATTTGAATCACCGTGCAAGAGCAGGCACGGCATCCGGTCACGGCGTGGCGTCTCATAAAGGCGCTCAAGTTGCTGCAGGGCTTGAGCCGCGCGGGGATAATCGATCCAACGGTCGCTGAGAAGTCCGAGAATTCGTTCGTCGTTTCCTAACTCCGCCTGCTTTCTTGCGGCCGGTAGCAAATGAGCAAGCGTCCCGTCCTTCATGTGTCACCTCACCATTGCTCGACATCGAAGGCCTGAACGGGCGCGGCGTAATCGACCGTTTCGGCCTGCTGCTCCGTCGTCTCACCCCTGAACGGGACAATCCTGTCAAGCAACTCTTCCAGAGGGACGTTCTTTTTGCGTGACCGTCGCCGGGCGCGGGCCGTTATCTGCCTGGCTTTGGCGATCACGCGCCGTTGCTCTTCTATCGTCCTAAAAATCATCGCTTCCGAGACAGTGCGCTGCCCTTCCGACCGAATGGCTTGCAACGCTGCCCGATGTTCGAAAAGAGAAATGGCCGGCCGGCGCATGTCTGCGTAACGGACTTCGAGGTACTCGCCGCTTCCTGCCGTCACAAAGACACGCGAGAGATCCTCAGGATGGTACCGAACGGTGACGGCACGCCGGGTCTGGCGCCAGGCAACGAATATTGGATGCCAGTAACGAACATGGAAAAGCGTCAGTCCATCGGCCTGGATTTTTCTCTGCGCAACGGGCAAAAAGCGAATCAGGAACCTGAGTTCAGCGTCGGTGGACGCGGGCAGTTGCCGCGGATCGGGGTTGCGCGCGAGCATCCGCCACGTGTCGGCTGGCGTTGCTCCAAGCAGCCCACGGTGCGGAACGTGGTGGTAACGTCTGGCGATCTCGATCGCGAGCCATTGCTCGAATTCTCGAAGTGTCAACGAGGCGGTCTTTTCGGACTGCCTCGCCTTGCGGCCTTTTGGAGATGATCCGGTTGCCCCCGGAAGGCCTCGGACGCGCTCCATCAGGGTGCGGTTCAGCCGCTCGATGTGACCACCGAAATGAGGACGCCCGACTGGACGATACATGAGGTGGATGCCAAATTCCCGACACCCACTGCGAAGCGCCCTGCTCTTGAATTCGGCCGCATTGTCGAGATGGAGAACTCGCGGAATTCCACGCATCGGCCACTCTGCGTCCGCCTCGATCTTTGCGAGCCAAGGGGCTTTGGATAGTGCCGCCCTGGTCAGGAGCAAACCAACGGTAGCCGCTCCCGGACGGTCCATTCCGACGTAAAAACTCAACACGCACCTGGTCGCGACGTCCAGAGCGATAGTTAGCCACGGGCGGCCGATCACCTTTCTGTCGTATTCGCTAACCAGAACCACATCCGCTTGTGTATGGTCGACCTGAACGATTTCCAAAGGGTACTTTGCGACAAGCGAACCTGGCGCTGTCAGCGCGTCGGGAGCGGCCGCGCGCTTCAGAGCGTCCGCCTCACGATGCTGAGCCCACCTCCGGCCAATGGTGGTCCGGCTTGGTGGTTGCAGTCCGGCGAGTTCACATCTGCGTCGAACCTCCAGCACGAGATCGGTCGCAGGGTGCGCCAATTGTCGTTGAGTGGGCAGCCAGACATGCACCACTTCGTCGATCACAGTATCGACAGCCCTTCCTAACCGACGATCCCCCTTAGAAGGACCTCGGCGTTTCGGGGCAACAGCGCTGGCGACCGGGTTTGCAAGAAACTTCCGCCGCAGGCGATATACCGTAGTCCAATGGACGCCCAGCAAATTCGCAGCTACCACCGCGAGCTTTTTCGAAAGTGGTCCTCGCCCTAACGGTCGGAGTATGCCCGCTACTTTTGCAGCACGGCTATCCGTTTCCTGCAAAGCCGTCATTGCCGCTCCTTATCGAGCCTCGTCAGACGCGTTAGCGGAATTAAAGGACAGGACGAACGCGTTAGCAAAATAAACGAGCATTCGAGCGTGCGTGCGTTGCTGAAACGCAACGCCTAAAATGGCGCACGAAACCGCTGCTCTGCCTTATTTCGTGGGCTCAAACGCGAATCTTACATTAGCGTAATCTATGGACGCTATTAGCCGTTTTGAAGGGCTTCAACAGTAACCATTCAGCGAATTCAGCGTGTCGCGGCTCGCGAGTTCGCGACTTCAGCTTTGGTTTATCCGATCTGGCTGGGAACAAATGCCGTCGCGTCTTTGGCAATGATCCTGTCCACAATGCTGAATACGGCGCCTTCAAGCACCACACCCTCCGTCGCGGCCCTGCCCAGGGTACCCCAATGTCCGCGGCAAGCGGCCGGATCGGTCCGGCCGGGAGACGCCTATCCACGGGCTACAAATCCCGGCGCAGCAAGCGCTCCTGCGCCGGCGATCCGCGCAGGCTTTCACGCAACCAGGGCTTCACTTGAACGTCATCGGGCGGCCGCGTCGTTGTTGTCACGATGTACTGAAACAAGGGTGGCTCAGGCGCCTCCAATCCTTTGGCCAGCGCGAACAACCGATGGTAGACGCTCAAACCCAGATCGGCTTCTCTCGGGCTATCGTGCAACAGAAAGGCAGGGAGTCGAGTGCCACCTTCAACGCTCATACACATGACGGCCAGATCGAATGCGATTACCTTGAGCGAATCAATCGCCGCGGTCGAGCGCTCGCCTCCCAACTCCACGACCAGCTTCAACCCATTGCCATCGAGAGAGACCTTGCCCTGCGCCATGGGACCGACAATTTCGCGAATCACCCCATCGAAGAAACGTGACAGTCGGTCAAACACCTCGCGCTGCGCGGCCCGGAACGTGCCCGTCAGCTCTCGCTTCTCTTCCACCTCGACCGCATGAGAGGCGGCTTTTGCCTCTTCGAGTTCCAGCTCGCTCAACATTTGGTCGAGCCGCTTCACGTCGTCAATGACTCGGCGCGCCTTGAACCAAGCACCAGATCTGGCATCGTGAATGTGTTCCGCCGCCCGGACTCGGGCACGCAGTGCGTCCCGCGCGATGCGCGCCGGTGCCAACGCCTGCAAAGTTGATGCGACACTCTCGCTTATTTCCCTGCGGCGCCTCTCTTCAGCGGCGATCTCGTCGATATTGCACTGACGCCGATGGCGAATTGCCTGGAGATCAGGCAGTTTGTGGGACATCCCGCAGCCCTCGGACAACGCACGGTCAATCGGGACTTCGCAAACAGGGCAGATGGGCGTCGCCGACTTGGCGACTTGCGCCGAGATGCCCGGCATTTCTCCCTTCATCCGCCGGACCAACATATCGATCTCGGGAAGTTGAGCTTGCCCTACCGCGAGGTGTTGTTCGAGAGCAGAGACGAGTTGGCGTTGTTCGTCATACTCGGCTCGAAGCGCTTCAAGGTCACCGGTGTCCCAAGTCGGACCCACTCTTGCCAGCCGCGCCACGTTCTGCGTAGCAGCCTTGCGCAACACCTCGATCGAAAGCCGTCCCTCTGGAAGATCGTCTAGGTCCAGCCCCACGACAGTCGCGACGTTAGCGCGGAGCCGGTCGGTCTCCCACTTTCGGCGCGCGACATCTTGGCTGCAAACCTTGTGACGTTCCTCGAGCGCAGATATCTCGGACCGCAGTTGCAGCTCCTCGGCAACGATGGCGCCGACAAAGCCACGCATAGCATCTAAATGCTTTGCTGCCGACAGCGAGCGTGTCGGCGACCCCGAATCTGAATCTGCGGATCGCCACTCCAACACACGATCGAAACGGCACTCCTGATCGCGCGTGAGCCATGCTAGTGCAACTCGCCAGGCGTCGAGCCGATGCTCGCCTGGAATCAGCGCCGCGATGCCTGGGGTCACGATCTGCCGTTCGATGACTTCGAGCAATGGCTCGATCCCGGTCGGAGGTATGTTCCCCTCCAACAGTTGCTCTGGCAACGCGTCGGGAACAGCGTAGTGAGGCCGGCCCGCACCGAGCGGCCTCAGCACACCCCACAATGCACCGTCTACCAGCACTTCGGCCGACACCCACCCCTCTGGAAGGGCCGCAGCGATTCGCAATCGCTGCTCGTCTGAGGCATAGCGGTCCTCACCCAGACAGAACCGGAGTAGGCGGCAGAACAGCGTCTTGCCACTGCCGTGACCCAGATAGCCGGTGTCGCCGCCATTCGATTGGTCACCGGGATCTGGTGACCAGATGATATTGAGACCCGGCCGTAGCTCGATATCCCGGAGGCGCGTGTCCGAATCACTCCAGATTGTGAGCCGGCGTACCCATAGCCGAGGCTGGACACGGCCCGACTCCGGCTGAACCGTCAGCGCAGCATGGCCAAACAGGTCAGGCTGCCTTGGCATCAACAGCCTCCCGAAGCTCCGCTGGCAGTGACAGAAGCATGGTGTCGGCACCACGGGCTCGGAGCATGTGGACAGCCACCCCTGCACGACCATCGGGCCACCCAGCCGTCTCGAACTCGGCCAACCCCACCCCAGGCCCCCAGGTTCTGGCGACAGCGTCCTCGATCAGTGCAGCGCTCCCCCGCAGTTGGATGACGGCGCGGCCCCAGGCTCCGTCGGCCTGCGGCCCGAGCTGCGCTACACCCGCTGGCAACACTTGGGCCTCGGCTCCCACCAAGCGCAACCACTGTTGCCCTTCCTCGGCAGTGAGCAATGGCATCATCAGACGAGGCTCCATGCACATGAGCGCAATCATGCGCACTTCGCGCATCGGTGTTGGCCTTCCCAGTGTCTTGAGAACAGCAACCAGGCTGGCTAGTTCGTCATTTGATCGATCGGTGCCATACCGACTCCAGGCGCCGTCCGGAAGCGCCGCCATCTCGACGCTGGAAGTCGCAAATGGCGCAGCTTCGATCGGCGCGTGCACCACGAAATCAGTGTCGAACAGTGGCAAACTCGAATCCGCTGGCGGCTTGCCGACGCGCGGCTTCCGCTTGACCGGTGCGGACACTATGCGCCGCTCGGCCTCTAGCTTCGCTCGGTCGTGGTTCAGTGCGAGCAGCCGCTTGAGCACTTCCTTCCGTGCGGATGGGGTGATGGTGTAACGGACACGATCGTTTTCAGGGAGGGTCTCAACTTCGACGAAATCGTGATCGAGGGCGAGGTTGGTCCAGCCGTACGCGTCGCGCACGGCGGTATCGAGCTGCACACGCAGGCGGCGTAGTTCCAATAGCCCGTCGACGCCCGCTCGGGCCGTGGCCTCGGGCTTCTTGCTGACTTTCGTCACCATCGCCGGGTTCAGGTCGCGGGCGTGAAAGAGGTTGTAGATGTCCGTGAGACCGAGTGAGAGTTCACGCATCAGCGCGCGGCGGTGTTCGTGATAGCGCTCGCCGATCACGGCCAGCTCGGGCTGGGCGGCCTGCCAAAGGTCACCGGGGACGGCGAAAGTTTCGAAGCAGTCCGACGGCGAATAGCGCAGCCGTGTCTCTAACGCTCCGCTGTACTTGCGGGCCCAGACCTCGTGCAGGGTGGATTGCACGACTGCGTAGAGGTCCCATCGGTCAGTGGTGAAAACGTAGGTGGCATTTGTGAAAACGTAGTTTGTGGGCAGCGCCGAGAAATTAAAATGTTTCGTCGTCCTGGCAGCTACGAAACATCTCTGGAGAGGGCGAACCTTTCGATAGATCTCCATGGCGGGCCGCTTCCATAGCCACCATTTTTCGCGAACCGGCTTCTCCGGGCTCAGGTCACGCTCGGGCTTTACCAGCTCTCTAACACGCTGCATCGCCAACTCATAGGCCTGAGCTCGCTCCAGCGGCCAGTCCTCGAAGAAGATTGCACTGCGCGACGGCACCTGGGTAGGTTGATTGTTGAGCTCATCCCCATTGATTGCTGGGAAAAGCACCGCTTGCATCTTCCTGTCAGCGGTCACCCACTGTTCTGCCAACCCGCTATCTAGAAGAAACCCATCACCCAGGAAGTAAGAGCCAGACGCCATAGTGTCTGCGTTCGACTTCAGCGGTATTGGCCCTCCTCCGTCGTTGGTGTCTTCGAGGAACGCGCTTATGAATGGAACTTCCGCCCCGTCAAGGATTCTCTTCCCGGGCCAATCGCCCTTATATAGAGCGAGCATGGAGATCACAAGATTTGCCCTGCCAGGCCATTTGATTCCTCGCACGGCGAAGTTGATCTGCCCACCAGTCGCAAGCACCTGCTCCAACCCATCCTTGCGGACGTCACCGTCCTTGATCGAGTTCGTCGTCAGAAACGCGGCAAAACCTCCAGGCCGCAACAGACTGTAGATGCGACGGACGAAGTACACGACCAGGTCGCTCAAACCAGTCGGTGCAAATTGCCATTTCACATAGTGACAGAACGGATGACCGTAACTTCCGCTAAGGTCCTGTCCTCCCAAGTACGGTGGATTCCCAAGAATGCAGTCAAAGCCTCCCCGTGACATTACGTCTGGAAACTCCAGGAACCAGTGAAAGAAGCGCTTGCGCTCAGCCACCGAGCACGCCAGCGTAACCCCCTGTCCATGTGGCGGGCGCTCACCCTTCCAGTAACGACGAAACTCCTCCTCAGTGACGTGCTGCCCAGGCTGGTTGACCTCCTTGGGGATGTAGAATTGCGCGATCGGGATCGCGGCCATTTGCGCTATCAGCAGCGCGTCAGCTGACTGTGTCAGACCCAGAAAGCGCGTCTTCTTGGCCTCGATCTGTTCTAGCGTCAGCTCGGGCAAGGCGTCCAGCGCCTCCCAGCCCTTGAGCACCTCACCGAGTTGGCGCTCGATCTCGGGCGAGAACGTCAGCGACGCCTGCCCCTTGCGCTCGGCCTTATTGCGTTTGCGCAACGCGGCGGCGATCTCCTTGTCGTCGTCCGGCATCGTGGCGAAGGCTTCGTCGGGCACACCGCGCTCGACCTCCTCGCGACGCGCATAGCCGACAATGGCATTGCCGCATTTGATTCTGTGGTCCAGGAAGTTCAGCGGCTCGCCCGGGTTATGTGCCTCCAGCCACAGCGCCACCCTGCACAGCTCCACCGCCAGCGGGTTCAGGTCCACGCCGTAAATGCAGTGGCAAATCACGTCACGGATACTGGCGCGGAATGCGCTGGGCGACGGCTGGTCTTCTCCCGTGCGCACGACGGCCAACTCGGTCGCAATGCGCCGCGCCGCTGCCAGCAGGATGTGACCGGACCCGCAGCTTACGTCAACCACCCGCAGTTCGAGAAGGGCCTGGACCGGGTCCTTCTCCTTGAGCTTCTCTGCGATCAAGTGGTCGAGCGAATGCTTGATTAGCGGCTGCACCAATTCGTCAGGTGTGTAGTGCGAACCGGTGTTGGCACGGTCGTCCCCCAGTTTGAACAGGAACTGAGTTCTCGGTCCGTCGTGGATGAAGGCCGGCTCGTACTCGAGCAGCCCTTCATAGACTGACCCGAATTCCTCCACGTTGAGCGCTCCGTAGTTGACGCGGATGAGCTGGCCGTTGCCCGGGTGGGCGTAGAGGTTGAGCGCTCGCAAGGCGGTAAGAACTACGTCGTTGCCCAGCGTGCAGCGAGCCAGCGGACCAAGGGCTTGGGCACCAAACAGATCTCCGGCCAGCGGTGCGACGCCTATCTTGACGCCGGGACCGTCGGCTTCGAACAGGCAGAAGGTTGCGAGTAGCGCCGGCCAGAGGTCAGTGTGGCGGCGGTCGGCCAAGTGGCGCTTCTCACTCAGCCGACGCAGGCGCATCACGCTGTAGAACTGATCGTACAAACGACGGTGCTTGGCGTTGGCGCTAGCCGGGAAGATCAGGTCACGTTCCTCGGTCACCATCAGGAACAGCAAACGGTAGATCAATCGCAGCAGATGTTTGTAGAAGTCTCGCTCGCCCAGCCGGGCGCTCGCGATGTCCTGTCGCAGGCTCTCATTGTCACGATGTTGCAGGAAGCCGTTGCCCAGGCCCAATATGGCCTGTTCTACCGCCTTGCTCAAGCCCTCGCGGATGCGCGAGCCGGCGTCGAGCGAGTCCTGGTGGTAGCGCTCGATCCAGCTCTGCGCCGCCTCGTCGCGGCCGGCCGGCAGGCGCGAGGCGTGCAGCAGCCGATAGAGCAAAGCGAAGTCAGCAAACAGACCATCCGTGAAGATGCGGTCGAGATCAAACTCCAGGTAGGTGAGTTTGATCAGGCGCGAGCTGTCGCGCAGCAGGCGGAGCAGGCGGCCGTTGGTCACCAGACCGTAGAGCTCGTCGGAAAGGTTCAGGTACTCCTGCACCATCGCGTGGGCCGACATGCGCAAAGCACCGCTGCGCTGCTCGGCCTTCCGGTCCAGGCCGGCGGGGTCGCGGTAGCCACTGATATGCACCACCGTCTGGCCGCGGTTAGCCACGCGGTGCGACAGCGGATAGCTCTTTCCGTTGACCTCACTGCTCCTGGCTTGGTATTCGAGCTGATAGCCCAGCAGGCCGAGCAAGGGCAGCACCCACTGCTGGCGAGTCTCTGTTGTGGCGAGGCTGTCTTCACGCAGAGACTCCAACTTGCGCTGGAATATGCGCCAGTAGTCTTGCGCGTCGGCCCAGGCGCGGGCGATCTCGTCTTTGACCTTGTTGGTGCCGTCGAGGCCGAAATCTGCAGGACGTTGACCCGCCAGATCGTCGAGGCGATCGAGGACGTCGGGCGAGAGGATTGCACCTTCGATGCGGATGCTGGGGTAGATCATTGTGGCCCCTCCGGCAGCAACACATATACGCCGAGTAAATCCATCGGCAGCACTGGGTACACCACCTGAAAGCGCTGCTTTTCCATGAGGGAGCTGAAGCGCTCGTGCGCGTCTACGAGGCGCCTCGATTGTTGCTCGGCTACTTGCTCGAACGCGTCGCCAAGCTGAGCAAGCAGCATGAGCTCGTTGTCCAGAAAGCCGGCACGGGCTTGAGGCGAAAGGTCGGACGACGCGGCAGCTTCGGCGATCAACGTCTTGGCCGCCGCGTGATCCAGGTATTCGCGCTGCTCCTGCGGCGTGCCACGCCAGCCCCATAGCAGCATCTCTTCCGCCACAATCTGTTGGTGGCTCTTCGTCTGCTCGATAACGTTGCGACAGCGGAACAGCAGCAAGGTGGTCTTGGTTTGTACAGTGCGCGTACGGATCACGGCAGCTCGCGCTGCGCGCTTGTCTTGACGGTTAACCGTGTTGGCCATCACCGCTTGGCAAAGCTGCTCGACGAAACGGTGGTTGCGACCGATGTAATGGAAGCCCTCGGGCGTGGGAGATACGAAGCTGACGAACAGGGTTTCGCCGGCAGGGAGCAGTTCGCGCAATTGCGCCGGCATGTTCGCTGTAACGACCCGGTAGCCTTTGCCTTGCGGCACCATTTGTACGCCCAGCAAGTTGTTGAGTACGCTCGTCACGAAAGACTCCACGGCCTTGGGGTCGCCGATCGCTTCGTCAACCTCGCGAAGATCGGCCTCGATCTCGTGCGCCTTGATGGCGTGCTGGGCGAAGATGCTACGCGAGGCCTTCTCGCGGGCGGCGGCTTCGTCCAGCTTGTGGGTGACGGCGGCCTTGGCCGTGGCGGCCTCCTCGAAGTCGTTGAAGTCAAACAGCACGCCCTGCGCGTTTTGCAGGGTGCGGATCGCCCGCTTGGGGTTAAGCAACAGCGCCTGGGTGATGGTGTCGATGATGCTTTGCGAGTCCTCCGGAAAAGGCACGTTGATACCGGTGGCACGCTTGATTTCCTTCACTTTGCGCAGCAGGACGTCCAGCACGACGCCATCAATCGGGTTGTCGGCGCCATAGAGCATGCACGCCTTGACGATGGATGCCTGTTGGCCAAAACGATCAACACGCCCCTCTCGCTGTTCAAGTCGATTTGGATTCCACGGCAAGTCATAATGCAGGACGGCTGTGAACTGCTCCTGCAGATTGATCCCCTCGCTGAGACAGTCTGTGGCGATCAGGACCCGCAGTTTTGAGCGCCCCATTTCTTCGATGCGCTGCCTGCGCAGGTCGTCGGGGAGCTCGCTGGTGATGACCTGGATATCGAGCTCCGGGTATTTCGTGCGCAACGCGGGGGCCAGCCATTCTCCCACGTACTGGGCGGTGGCGATGTAGCGGCAAAAGACCACCGGACAAAATCCCTCCCGCAACCAATCGGTGATCTGACGTTCGGTGATGGCGAGCTTCTGGTCGTGCGTATTGCCCGAAAGCTCGCCAAGGCGCACGGCAAAGTCGCGCAGCTGCCGGCGCTGGTGCTCCGACCAGTCCGCCCGCTCGATGACCTGCGTCGGTGCGTTATCCCCCTCGTGGCCAAACTCGGTGTCACCGACGGGGTTCAGGATGTCTTCCTGTTCCCCCTTGGCGTCATCGGCTATCGCGGCCTTGGCGAGACCCGACATACGCGTGTTGAGCATCTCAACGCCCGCGGCAGGGCTGGACATCACGCCGCGAAGCAGTGCGAGTGCGGTCCAGTACTGCACTCGCTGCTCGCGCTTGCCCTCGACAGGGGCGATGAGCTTGCGCGAGAAGTCGATGAGCTCATTGAACAGCGCCGCGTATCCACGCGCCAGCGGATAGTTCAGCTCGAACGCGTCACGCTGCGGGAATGGCGTGTCCTCGCCCAGCCACTTTTCGACGTCGCCGCGCTTGCGCTGAACAAAGTGCTTGGCCAACTCTCGCCGCTGCACCTGGCTGCTGGACGGGAGATCCATGGTTTCAAATTCGGGCCGGATGAGCCCCAGCAATGACTGGAATTCCTCCGGCTTGCCGCTGTGCGGGGTGGCGGTGAGCAGGATGAGTTGCTGATTCGGCTTGCGCGCAATTCGGCTGACCAAGTGATAGCGCTGCTGCTGGCTGGCCGATGCGCCAGCCGGGCGAGCGCAGGTGTGTGCCTCATCGACAATGACCAGCTCCGGACATTGCTCGATGAAGACATCGCGCCGCGCATCGGACTTGATGAAGTCGATACTAATGACCTGGTAGGGATAGTAGTCATAGACACTGGTGTCACCGTGGATCTGGCGATCGAGTCGGGCCTGGGTGCTGGAGCGGATGATCACGGCCTCGAGGTCTAGCTTGGCGCGGATCTCGGCCTGCCACTGCTCGCAAAGGTGAGGTAGACAGATCACCGCAAAGCGCCTGATCTTGCGGCGTTCGATCAGTTCGCGGACGATCAGAAGGGATTCGATCGTCTTGCCGACACCCACGTCGTCCGCAATCAACAGTCGGGTGGGCTCCTCGCGCAGGGCCATGACGAGCGGAACCATCTGGTACGACCGCGGCCGAAACGACAATTTGGCCAGGCACCTGAACGGGCCGGCGCCATTTCGAAATGCTAGGCGGGCGGCGTCATACAGAACCCGGGCGGTGGAGAAGTCACCAAGATCTTCGGCGGTTGGCGGTGCGAAGCGGGCGTCAGATGGCTGGTCACCACCTAGCGGAAGGTAGAGGCCGGTGATCTCGTCATCCGAGCCACCCAAGGGTCTGAGGATGAGCAGGTCTTCCTCATCAGAAGGCAGCACTACCCAATCGCGCCCGCGCAGCGACACCAGCTTTCCGGGTTGGAGTGAGACGCTCATCGGACCTTCCTGAAAATGTCGGGCCGAGCCGCCACTTTGGCGGCAAGGTCGTCCTTGTAGTGGTAGACCCAGACCTCGTCCCCTTTGGACAGGATGGCCTGCCGCTTGGCGGCATCGTCGGCCTGAACAGTGGGGTCGTCGTGAGGGGTGCCATCGCAAAAAATCCAGACGCGCGGCTCGTAGTGGAAGTCAGGTTGCACATAGATACCATCGACCCGCTTCTGCGCCGCATCGGGCAGGCGCAGGCCATGGCTATACAAATGCTCGATGAATTTGCGCTCGGTCGACGAGCTCGGATCCAAGTGCTTCAGCATGCTCTGATAGTGCTCTTCGTAGCTGCCGTATCCTGAATTGGCCTGAATCTCGAGGGTGCAGGCAGCGAGCTTGGACAGGGCATCCTTAATGAGGTGGCGGTCGATGATCTGATGATCGCGCTGGTTGTAATAACTCAGCAGATCGTCATAGGACGCCGGACCCAGGTACTTGGGGTCGTCAAAACGGCATAGGTCTCTAGCGAGGCTAACTACGGTCTGGAAGGCACTCACGTCTTCAACGAAACGTGAAAGTATGCCGAGGCTGCCTTCGGCAGCCTCATAGAGCAGGATATTCGGCGCCTTGGGTTCGCCGATGGCAATAACACCGATCTCGCTTGACTCGACTTGAAAGACCTGTTCAATGGCCCGTTTGAGCGCGTACTGAAGCGTAATCACACCATCCGACTCCAGGCCAAGAGGCTGAATCGGAACGATGTAAAGAGCGTCCGCCAGGTTAGATGTCCAGAGCTTGACACGTCGAAACTCTTCCCGACTTTGTGCCTCATCTTCGGGCATTGAGCTGCGCCACTCGCCTGTAGTCAGGCCAATCGGAAACCCATCTGCCTGCTGAGCGCGCCATTTTTCGTTGACATGCACGAGACGCGCCGCAGGAACGTAGATGAGGTTCAGCAACGGTTCACCATTAGCCTTGATCGCTGCCCGCTTGACGCGGTCTGTGTTGCCACCGTCGATGCTAAAGTAGGTTTGAATTGCGAAACCACGGGAGGTGCGCTCCTCTTCCTCGCACGAAATTCGGTCCACCTCCTCGGCGCGCGACTCGGCCATCTCCATAAGGTGATGGAGATGGATTTTGTTAGCGTTGTCTGACAGGCTCACGCCCGAGAATGGACAATGTTCGAGTTGCAGTTGCTCGCCCGTCAGGAAATAGCCTGCCTTCGTGCTGACCTTCGCTTCGATGAGCACCGAGTCCGCGTCCTGCACAACCAGTTGTGAAACGCGGTACTTTCGGCCGCGGTGATAGATGATGTTGAGCGGGCCAAATTCTCTCAGTGCAATAGACCGCGGACGCGAGATGAATTCACCGGACGTGTCCGTAGTAGGAAGGAATACACGGATCGGCAGGCGCGTGAAGTTGTAGCCCGGCAGAAAACCCTCGGAAGCCAGGTATCGGTACGGGTAGAACTCAGAAAGCTCCGAGGAGCCGCCGCCCTGGTTGCGCAGGAGATCCAACTGGCGAGTGGCCTGATCCTGGCTGCGCTTGTACTTTCGGTACTCGTCGCTGCTGAGACCAAGCGTGCCGCTCTGGATCTTTTGGGTCGCTCTGTCCAGCGTCGTTCGCGCGGAGCGGTAAAGCGCCCGCCAACGGTCAATAGACTTGTCCAGATGCGCAGCAAGGCCGGTCAGTGTTTGTTCGATCCAAGTGTCGTTAAACCAATGGCCGGCCCGCGCTTCCAGATCGGCAGAGATGTCCTTAATGGCGCGCTGAAACGTCGCACGCAGGCGATCACGAGTGGCGGGACCAAGCTCCAGGCCGGCATACATCGAAGGGAGCAGCGGCAATTCGCGCCGCTCTTCGTCGATAAAGCGGGTGACCGAGGGGCGATTGCCAGCATGGTTTTCGAGCCCTGGAAGACCTACCTCAGAAATTGCCAAGGCATTGAGGTGCGTCTGAAGCAGTTCGCGATTTGCGAGGTCAAGCCGCGGCGGCTGAACAGCGCCAGCCACCAGATCCTGCTGATGCTGGAAATAGTGACGATCATGCGGTGAGTAAGTCGAACAGTACGTGAAGATCAGCGCCCCCTGCCCTCCGCGGCCAGCGCGCCCGGCACGTTGAGCGTAGTTGGCAGGGTTCGGTGGCGCATTACGAAGGTGGACGACGCTCAGACCACCAATATCGATCCCAAGCTCCATCGTTGGCGAGCAGTACAACGCGCTGATCGATTGGCTCCGAATGCGTGAATCGTCCAGCAGCTTCTGGTTTTGATCCAGATACCAGTCGGCTCGGAACCGATCTTCCCGGTCGCGGCGCTCGTCGACGCCGAGCTGACCTGTATGGTCTTCAGCGCGAAGCCGCTTTGCGCGAGCGAAGTTACGCTGATAAAGGTCCTGGAAGAACAGATTCGGCTGTGGCGCCTGGCCCTTATAGCTGCGCCGCTTGATGAGATCAGCCTTGACCGTCTTCAAATCGCCGACCCGCCAGATGAGCTTTTCGATCCGCAAGCGGTATAGCGGCACATTTTCGTTCGTCTCTCCCTTGGCAGCCTGCGAAACAAGGTAGTCCGCACCTTCCAGTTTCTGCATCAGAAGCCGGATGAAGTCCCTGTAGTGATCGCCGCGGAGATCGACGTCAATGCTCTGTTGTTTGATGAACAGCTTGATAAATTTACCTAGGCCGCTGGCGGGGCCCATGCTCTTGGATGACACCTTTGCACCGCGATGCAACGTCTCCAGACGCATGTAGAACGGGTCACGGATGTTTTCGTTCGGGTCGAGTGTCCACGGCGCTCGAAGCCGCTCGCGAAACAGCTTCTCGTTCTCGCGGATCTTGGCTTGCGTCAGATAGTTTTCACTGTGGACTGCATATTCGAGGCGGAAGAAGTCGAGGATCGTCGCTATGAATGCCGCTCGATCCTCCTGTGAAAGTGCGTCCAGCACGGGTACCTTGTCCCAGTACTTGTCGTTGTCGGCAACCTCGGGAAGGTCTGCGTACCCGATGCTGAGTAGCGCGCATTGCTCAAGATTCGGGAGCACGATTCGCCAACTCCGGCGCAAATCTGCCAATGCGCGGTACAACAGATACGTCTGAAAGGCCTCCTCATAGCTTCGCCGGACGTGAGCGAGCTCTGGCTCCTCTTTTTTATTGGCGTACTCAACGAACGGGAGTCCGAGCGCGTCGAAGACCGCTAACCCCAAACGCTCGAAGGTGAGGCCGCTTTCTCCGGCTCGCGACAAAGCCTGGTAAATACCAGCTCGCAGACGAATCACTTCGACGAAGTCGTTGAAGTGACCCGCTTGCAGTGCGGCGTCCTGCCGGTTGTCAGTGAAACTGATCAGCTTCTGATCGCGGACGGCATACCCAGCATCGCTGAGCCTGTTGAGAATCGAGAACGTCGTTATCGTGGTAGACGTGCTGCGCCCCTCGCTGCCCAGCTTGGTGAGCTTCGTGCCTTCGTTCGTTTTGGTGTCGTAGAACACACCAGCGGTGGGATCGAATAGCAGTGGGGCCCTCATGAACCATCCCCACCACCGAAGCGGCTCTGTTTCCGAGCAGCGACCTGTTTCATCGAAGCCCAATCGAACGGGAAACTGCGCGCGTTTGCGCGTATCGGGTGCAGTTTTGTTCCGGTTCAGCCAGGAGTCTGGCAAGAAGGCCAGGTCATCGTGTTCGTCCCAGACGTCGTCGCCGACGATCAAGTATCCATCACTTGCCCCCTCGTCGTCCTCCGACGATTCTCGGAACTCCCTTGGTTCAAGCCGATCGCCAACCCGCGTGACACAGATGAAGGCATGCCCACTGATACGGCTAAAGACGTTCGGATAGATCGGCTTCTTTTCCTTCTCGTCGACCTTGTAGACACCCGGCTCCAACGTGATGAAGCGATGCTCGTCCTGATCAAGTGTTGTGTAGACCGAACCCGTCTGAGAAATGAACTGATGCAACTTGAACGGAAGCACCGTGTAGCGCTGTCCATCGGCTTGCAGTCTCTCGTTGACGTTGCTGATCCACTGCAGGAGCGAGCTCACCGCCGATGCCGCTTCCGGCCGTGACACGCCCGCGTCGCGTACCAGCTCGTCGACAACTTCCGAAATTCGCCTCGGCTGACCTCGAACCAAATCGGCACCAACCTCAGCCAGCGCTACTCTGTTCTCTAGCCAGACGGCCAACGGGTGACTTTTCAATGAGGCAAGCGGTGCGTCAACATCTAGCGACCGGGCGATGGCTTGAGCAAGCTGCTTGCTGTCCGGTACGTCTCCACTTGGGGCAAGTGATCGTGCAAGCGACTCACCGATGATTTGTGAAGGTTCGAACGGGCGGCCAAAAAGCTGGGTAGCGACCGCGGCAATGCGACTCTTCTGGCTCGAGACGCTGCCGCCTGATGCCATCGTTGCCGAGGTGCCAATGCACACGGCGCGACGTTCACATTGCGCCTGAATTCGGCGAATGAGCATCGCGACATCCGCACCTTGCCGGCCGCGATAGGTGTGGAGTTCATCGAAGACCAGAAATCGCAGGTTGGCGTAGATGCCGTCCCGGATTGGCCTCTCGGCAGTGCGGGTCAGCAGCAGCTCCAGCATCATGTAGTTTGTGAGCAGAACCTGTGGCGGGTGATCACGCATCGCGCTGCGCGTGTTCTCGTTTTCCTGGCCGGTATATTGACCAAACGAAATCGGGAACGGCCTGCCAGTACTCTTTATATAGTTTTGCTCGTAACGCTTGAATTCCTCGAATTGCGAATTGATGAGCGCATTCATCGGGTAGACGACAACAGCGCACACCCCGTTTTCGCTTGGCCGCTCTAGAAGATCGTGGAATATCGATCCGATGTAGGTCAGCGATTTGCCAGATCCAGTTCCAGAGGTAACGATGAAGTCCTTACCCTTGCTACCGAGTTCAATGGCATCGAGCTGATGCTTGTACAAAGAGTAGTCCTTGAAGATGTCGGACAAGGCAGGATGGAATGCACCCTTTGCCGCTTGCTCTGCAACACTGCCGACCATCTGAAAGGCGGGATTGAACTGGAGCAGCGGCTCTGGCCACAATCGTCCGTCCGAAAGCTTCGATTCGACTTCAGCGAGGATCTTCGGATCCTCAATGTTCAGGAAGCTACGGATGTAGCTCGCATAGTCGGAAATGATTTGCCCATGTGTCTCAAGAACGTGCATGCGGTACCCCTGGTTTATTCGCGTGTAGAGCGCTCATCATTTCCGAAGACTTTCCATTCGATCGTCAAATCGTAGTTCGTGGCGAACATCAGCCAACCCGACGAAGGAGTTGATCGATGAGCACCGCCTGGACCGCTCGGTCCAGTATTGGCACTGCACCAGCGCCGCTTCGATGGTCTTGCCGAGGCGTCGGCCAGGACGCCCCCTGCTGCAGCGGATTTCCAGCGGATTGGGAGGTTCGAACAGATCGGCCTCGATCCGATTCGGGGACAGATCAAGGCTGGTATTGGCCAATGATTGCGACAGGCGATCAATGCCACCTGCGCTGCGCCGGCGGATGAGCTCGTCGGCGCAGTACTTGGAGTCGTAGTCGATGGCGGTCCATTTGAGGCGCTTTCGCCGAAATTCTTCGCGCAGGTTCCGTCCAATCATTACTTCCGTTCCGCTCCACTCTATTTGTCTGATTCTAGGTGTCGAACCTAAAGATGCTGCGATTCTAGCGAAACATCGTTGCCACCCTGGCTCGAAATTGCGCGAACAAACGATGCCAATTCACGGATTTGTCCGCAGGATGACCAAATGGGGTGAACGCAGAATTCGGACGAAAGTGTACGTTAGCCGCATCGCACAATGAACAAAGTCAATGGTTTGGCGTCCGGTGAAAACGCTCGGCTGGATTACTGAGCGCAGGGTTTGTGCGCTTTCCCGGACCGCTGCCCGCGCGCGGCGAGTGGTCGGCACTTAGCTGACCAACGGCGCAGAGGCTCAGGTTCTCCTTGCCAGCGCCCCGAAATCCGTTCCGCAACTTGCGAACAATTCCGTTACGGCCGGGGTTTGCAGATAGGTCTCCAGGTCCGTGCATATCCTTGTCCCACAAGGACTGACCAGTCAGGTGCGCAGGCGCCGAACACGCGAACAATGCCAGAACCGACTCTAGTCTGACGCATTTGTCACGTTGATCTGACGTGCCGCTGAAGTACAGCCAGCGCGACGTACGAAAAGGCACCGCTGGCGCGCGTACCGTGCAACGCATGGCAAGACCTGGCCCGCGATCACGCGTTTACGGCGTGCCTAGAAACATTCATGGCGGATTGGGTCGCGGCCTCGCTGGAGTCGCGCGCATGACCGCCTGGCGATCGGCCATTTTCACTGCTGAAAATCCCCCCAGCGGTGCTGCGCCTCCCACCACCCTACTTCGGCAGGATGATCTTCGGTCCGTCGTCCGGCTTCGTGTCCTCGGGCTTCTTCTCGCGCCGCTTCCACCACCAGCCGCCAGCCGGCACGAGCAAGGCGGTCCAGAGCCACTGCCAGTTGTCTTTGGCGAAATGCTCGACGCGCTGAGGGCCGGTGATGGTCACGGCGATGGTTCCGTCGAACACGTCGATCAGGCGGGGCGTGTCCTCGCCGTCAATCTTTACCTCGGCTTCCAGTTCAACGTGGACGCGGTATTGACCCGCTTTGCGGGGCTTGACCGACCAGACCCAGATGGACGGGGTCGTTCGGCTGACCAACTGCGAAGCCGGTGACAGGGGGGTGATCGTCAGCCCCTCTGGGTCGCCAAACAGACTTGCCTTCATCCGGTTGGCGATCTGCACCTCATGCACCTGAACCTCGCCGGGAGCGGTGATCGACTTGACCAGTTCCGCAGGCGACTGCCTTGGACCGACGCGCAACTCGACTTTGGCAGCGGCGGCGTCGATGTTCATAGGCGGAGGCGTGTTGAACGCCATCGGGGCTTTCGGCAGCGCCGCCAGTACCTCATCCACTGCAGCAAACAAATGCATTTGGTCTAGCTGCCTAATGTCGGGGTGCTCAGCCGGAGATCCTATTTGGGCATCGAGTTTGTCGACCGAGCCTGAGATCGGAGCGTCGGCCGGCGGGACACCGGACTGAGGGCTTCTAGTCCAGAGAACTGCCAATAGCAGGCATCCGCAAACCGCGATGGCAGTGACGATCACCGCGATTTTCCAGCCCCCACGCAAACTTCGCTTTTTCATGGGCGCTCCCCACTGGCCGCTTTCTGTTCTTTCAGCTTAGGCGCGCGTGAACGCGCCCGTCCGCCATTTTCACCAGTGGAAATAGGCACGGACGGCGAAGCGTGCCTTTCGAGAAACCGCACCGTTGATAACGGAAGTAATCACGGGTGCTGTTTCGCGATCGTGCAACCAGACTTTTCTTCGTCGTCGGAGCGACCGCGGCCCGCAAATGCGCGCCGGTCGCTGCCATGCGCCGGCGCACCGGCGGGCCGTCCGAAAAAACGTTTCTTGCTCCCATCCGAAAACAATCACATCTGATAACTGGAGTTAGCGGGAGTGCTGTTTTTTGTTGGCAGATTTCGCGCGCTCCGTTACCCTTCGTTGAAATGCCCGTCCCGCAAGGGGTTGCGGGCAACCCCATCAACCCGTCTCCGGCTCGAGCGCCCCTGATGCCACCGCCAACCATCGACCCGACCGACCCCAAAGCCCTGATGCAGGAGCTGTTCAGTGACGAGCGCTGGCCGAAGGACAGGTTCGCCGAGCACTTGGGCCAGCCGCTGCTCGACCTATGCGAGGCGCTGGCCACCTGCTTCCGCCTGATGGGTCCGCTCAACGAAGCGGCCACCCGTGTGGAGACGAAGCGCAATTTGCTCGTCGGGGCTTTCGTGTTTGGCGTGCTCGATGACCTCGTGATCTCAACCAAGCTGCTGCTAACCGGCAAGCTGCCTGCCGCGGGCAACCTGATGCGGCAGGTCGTCGAGGGCATCGCCATGTCCATCCTGTGCTCAACCGACGAGCTGCTGATCATCGACACCAAGTCAAAGCAGCCGCCGGTCATGGCGCGCTACTGGGAGAAGGTCTGGGACGAAGACGAGCGGACGCAGGGATATCGGGCGGTCGGCCAGCTGGGACTGAACGCCGTCAAGCTGGGCGTGACCGCCGACGCGGTCGCACAGCTGCGCCGCGCGAAGAAGCACTACAACGCGTTCAGCCACTGCGGCACCACGACGATCACCCACCGGGTCGAACTCCATGGAGCCAGGGTTTTCCATCTCGGGGGGCACTTCGACGAGGCCAAGCTCAAGCTCTATCGTGAGGAGCTGGACAGCCGTATCCGCCTGTGCCAAGTGCTGCCAGCGTTGATGGAGCGCCTGACTGCGACCCTGACACCGCCGGCCGCACCGGTCGCACCGGCACAGCGGGCGGATTCCGCATGACGCCGGTCAGGCCGGCTGTGCGCCGGCTCACGCGGCAGCACTTCGCGCTGTACCGCGGCTACCTTGAGGGCGCGACGATCGAGGGTCTGCACACCGCCTATGGTGAGCCGGGCACCGACGTGCGCGTGACACGCCGGCTGATCGCCACGCTGCGCGACACGCTGGCCGTCGCCGCGCGACGCGCGCGCGATATCGAGGCGGCGCACCTGCTGCGCCTGAAACCGGGCAGCATCCCGCTCGCCGAGCTGCACGGCACCGACGACGTACCGACGCTTGACGTGTACCGCGATCGCGTTGACCCGGACCACGTCTACAGCGAAGCCGAGCTGCTCGACCTGTACCTGGCCGACTACCCGCCGGAAGCCACCCCGCGCATGGACCGGCGGATTGCCCGCAATGCCCGGTTGCGGCAGCGCCAGGCCACGGCGCTCGCCCGCATGGAAAAGGCGCTGGTTCAGGATCCGCGTCCGGACCACCCGCTCGACGGCTGGTTCGAGCCGGTCGTCGCCGGCAGGCTGCGGGCTGCCGGCCTCTCAACGCTGGCCGATCTGCTGGCCCTGATTGGCCGACGCCGTAACCGCTGGCACATGGAGGTGCCGAAACTCGGTCCGAAGGGCGCGCAGCGCATCCTGGACTGGCTGTCGCTACACGCCAGCTCTCTCGGTCAGGTGCTCTCGCCGCTGGCCACCACGCCCCGCCGGCAGCTGCACGCCGGTCACCCCGCGCTCTCCCGACCGCCGATCGCGGGCACGGTGCCGGACGTCGTGCCGATGGAAGCCCTGCGCGTATCGGCCGAACTCGACGGCTCCCGCGGCCTGAACCGCGCACCCGTTCCCGCGCACCAGGCCGAGCTGGCTACGGATCTCGCTGCGATCGCCGCGTGGGTGAACGTGCGCGGCGCCCGCAGCCCGGATACGGCCCGGGCTTACCGGCGCGAGGCCGAACGCCTGCTGCTGTGGGCGGTCGTGGAAAAACGCAAACCGCTGTCGTCACTCAATACGCTGGATTGCAGCGAGTACATCGAGGTTTTCCTGAAGGATCCGCAGCCAGCGGAGCGCTGGGTTGGCAATCGTCGCGTCGAGCGTTTCGAGCCGGCCTGGCGGCCGTTCACCGGAAAAGCCCTGAGCGATCGCAGCCGCGAGATCGCGCGCAAGGTCCTGCGCTCGATGTGCAGCTGGCTGGTCGGAGAGCGGTATCTGGCCAGCAACCCGTTCCACGGCCTGCCGAAGTCGGACGACATTGACGAAATCGATGCAACCGGGCGTACGCTCACGCACGCCCAATGGAAGTACGTGCTGCAGACGACAACGCGCGTGACGTACACGCGGGAGGAGCAACGCGACCACTTCATCCTACTGTTTGCCTATGCGACCGGCCTGCGTCGCGCGGAACTGGCCAGGGCAACCACTGGAGATCTGTCCCGGACCGCGCTGGACGGCGCGCTGGCCGATGCGTGGGAGCTGAAAGTCCACGGTAAGGGGCGCCGCAAGCGGCACGTGCCGATGCCGGTCAGGCTGATGGCGGAACTGGAACGTACGCTGCAGGCCCGGCGCGAGCCGCCCCTCGGCAAGTGCCCGAAAGAGACCCCGCTGATTGCGCATCTGCAGACCGGCCAGCCTCTGACTCCTGACGCGGTTGCGCGGCTGTTCAAGCGGATTTTCAAGCGCGCGGCCGACCAGCTCGAGGCCACCTACCCCGGCTCGGCCGACGACCTGAAAAAGGCCAGTACGCACTGGCTGCGCCATACGCACGTGAACCACACGCTCGACAGCGGAGCGGATGTACGAGACGTCCAGGTGAACCTCGGCCACGCCAGCCTTGGCACGACCACGATCTATACAAAAGGGGACAGCGCGCGACGTTACAAGGCGGTCAACGCCTTCTTCGATGGCGCGCTTGCGGAAGCGGACAAGTAGTTTTTCGCATGCGAAAGCGCCGGTGCCAACTCGGGGGACCAGCGCTTTTCCTCACGTAAATTCTCACGAAAACTCGCCAACCCCAGCATTTAAAGGGGTCCCAGGCGGTCCATCCCCGTAAAAGTTAACTTGCGTTTACCCAAGGCGACAGCTACGCTTCGGGGAAATTCTATCGGCTGGCTATATTTTCGGCCAAACGATAGAACACAACCACCGGAATGGAACGCCCTAAGAACGCTATGGATCTCGACCTCGCGAATCCCGGAAAGACGACGCCCGAAGACCTCATCAAGCTCGCCGGCCTATCTGACTTCATGCTTCAAAAGATTCGCGACGAGCTGCTTGAACCGTTCCCGCGGAAAGTCCCGCCGTTAATCAGTTCGGCGCGGGTGCAGGAGATGTGTGGCATAGACACCCAACGCATGGCATATGCCCTTAAGAAAGGGGAGCTGCCACAAGGCACGCAGTCCCGCCGAGGCGCTCCGCGACAGTTTACCGTGGAGGAGGCGGTCCAGTGGGTTAAAGCCGAACTGAACCCCGCGCCGCGTAGCGGTCCAGGCAAAGTCATTGCTGTGGCCAACTTCAAGGGCGGCGTCACGAAAACCACGATGTCGACCATCTTGGCACAGGGGCTCGCGTTGCGGCGAGGTCGACGAGTCTGCCATATCGACCTCGACCCGCAAGGAAGCGCCACGACGCTTTATGGGATAAATCCGCATGCCGAGGTTGATTCGTCGCAGACGATCATGCCCCTAGTGGAAGCGTTCCTGAAGGGAGAGCCGTTCGACATGTCGGCGCTTCCTCAGTCTACTTACTGGCCCAACCTCGATCTGATTCCTTCGTCGACGGAATTATTCAACGCGGAGTTCATGCTGCCCGCTCGGGCGTCCGCAGGCGCCCGTGGCGAGCGCTTTGAGAACGTACTGCATAAGGGGCTCGAAGCTCTGCGAGATGAATACGACTACATCATCCTAGATACAGCCCCCACCCTTAGCTACCTGACGATCAATGCCATTTTCGCGGCTGACGGTGTGATTGTGCCCGTCGTTCCGGACGTACTGGCTTTCGCGTCGATGGTGCAGTTTTGGCATCTCTTCTCGGACTTGGTGACCGGCATGGCCGCCAGAGGTGATGAGTCGAGGAAGGAATTCGATTTCATCGACATCTTGGTGACCCGGATGACGCCAAAGCCCGCTGCGAAAGCCGTTCAGTCCTGGATTTCGCAGCTCTATGGCTCGCGGGTGATACCTGTCGAGATACCCGAAACCGACGTTGCGCGAAACACCAATATGCGGTTCGCGACCGTCTATGACCTGACGGTGTATGAGGGTGGCGCAGAGACTCTCCGGCGAATTCGGACCCCGTGCGACCAGTTCGTCGACCGGGTGGACGACAAGATCTCGAGTCTCTGGCAAAAAGGATAGACGACCATGGCAACGATGAAGAATTTCGCATCAAAGGCGGCAGGCATCAAGCTCACCAGCGAAGAGGTGGCCGCCGCCGGAAGTCGTCCGGTCGGCTCCCCCCGAACGGCTCCGGGGCAGCTCATGCACTTGCAGGCAACCGCCGAGCAACAACATGACGAGATCGAGCGTTTGAAGCGCGCACTTGCCGAGCGCACCGCCGAGGAAGAAGTCGACCTCGACGAGATCGACGAGGTAGAAGGCCGGCGCAGAAAGCTGAGTCCGGAAGAATACGCTGAACTCAGATCCAACCTTGAACGCAACCCGCTGATTACACCGGTGGTGCTCCGTCGGCGGCCTAACGGTCGACGTGAATTGGTCGCTGGCCACAATCGCACCGCCATTTATCGCGAGCTGGGCCGGCAACGCATCCGCGCCGTCACCCAAGACATTGCCGATGAGGATGTCAGCAAGTTTGCGTTTTTCAGCAACCTGTTGGCGCCCTCACTTTCGGACTTCGAGAAGTATTGGAATTTTCTTCAGCTGCAGACCGAAACGGGACTGGACCATGCGGCATTGGCAGAGATTGCTGGCATTAGCCGCGTTCATGTAACCCGGATCATGCGTTACGACGCATTGCCGGAGAAAGCAAAGGAGATCCTCTTTCGGCGGCCTGAGCGCCTAGGTAGTACCGCGGCGCAGGCCCTCTCGCAGATAGCGGAGTCGGGACGCGCTGAGGCAGTCATTGCGGCGATCGAAAAGCTCGTCAACGATGACGCCATGACGCAAGAGCAAGCAGTGAGCATGGCTCGGGCAAAGCGCCCGACTGCTGCAGCGACAGAAAAATTGTTCGTCAAAAGCGGTAAGCGGCACGTCTGCGAGATTTCGGTTCGCAAGGGCGTCGTAGGAGTTCAATTCAAGGGCGCGGACGCAGAGTCTGCCAGCGATTGGGCGCAGCGGATTCGTGAGTTTATCGCTGGCCAGATTACGAGCAAGGAGTGATGTACGAGTCGTACATCGTTATAAATCAGTGACTTACTGGAAAAGAAAGGGGCTTGGATGCGGTCAATGACGCTCTAAAGCTAGAAAGACAAAAGCCTTCGGAACGGCTAATTCCGAAGGCTTTTGAATATTGGGCTTGCTGTCGCTCGCCCCTCCTGCTGCACTCCCCCGACGGCTAATCGGGCGAGGACTGACACTTCGGAGTGTAGCGGAAAGCGATCGGCAGTCAAGCATGTGTCTTCCATTTTTTGAAAGTGGACGCTAGACATGTCTATCGCGCAACGCTCAGTTGCTGGCGAGGGTGAAGCTCATCCTTGCGCAGCAGAAACACAAACCGCAGAAGGCGATGCACAAGCGCGCGCCGAATTCACCTGCGACACAACCAACCTGCCCTGGGTTATCTTCCGGGCCGTCCACCGTGCCGGACAGCTAAACGGCACAACCGCACGCGGCCGCGCCCTGCTGGCCGCGCTCGCCCGCACCGTGGACGCCAAACGTCCCTACGCCGCGATATTCGCTCGCCGTGAGTTGCTTACGGGCCGCGCCATGCAATCGATGCGGACCTTCTATCGAAGCCTCGACGACCTCGAAGCTGCAGGCCTGATCACGCGACCCCCGCAAAGCCGATACGGTCAAGCTGGCCTCTTTGGCCGCGCCTATCTCCATCTCACTGAAAGCGCGGCGCTGCTGCTTGGCCTCGTCGCCCAGGAGGCACCCGTTAATCAAACGGCGCCGACAGATGCCAAGGTCGAAGGACCGACGCAAGCCCAGGGAGAGTCGCTGCCCAGTCCGTCTGCCACTGTGGCAGACCGAGCTATATATAAGGATCTATTCCCTGCTTCTCAAAAGAGACAACCAGGCACCCTCCCCGCGGATCTCCAACGCCTCACTTCGCTGGGCTTTCATGAATTTTTGGTTTTCAAGCTGATGCTCGAAGCAAAGAAAAACGGCAAGCTTCTGTCCGACGTCGTCGCCGTCAGCTGGGAAGCCCTCCGAAAAGCCTACGCCCCGATCAACTATCTCCGCGCCCTCCTCGCCAAGCCGACCGACTTCGCGCACCGCAGGCGCGTTCAACAGGCCGCGGCCGCGGACCAAATGCGCAATGCTGCCGAGCATGCGAAGGCGTTGGAGATCGTAAGGAGCTGTGCAGGGGAGTCGTTCTACAACGTCGACTGCACGCGCCGGATCACGGTGAGCAACGATTCTGAGAGTGCCACGGTTCTGCTCGCGTCTGAGCGTGACCCTAGAACGGCTCCGGCAAATTGGACGCTGGAATTCGTTCGTGCGCTACTGGACGGTAAGTTGTTGGTCCAAACGGACGAACGGGCAGGGCGGTTCCAAAATCTTCGCGGTTCCTCCATCGCGCTGCGGCCGGCACCGAAATCTCTCGAGGTCAAAGATGCGCCCGCCGATGCGCCCACCCGCGGCAACGGCTCTGGACACTTGGATTCGATCAAGCAGCTCCTGCGGAAAGTGACCGCAGGCGCCGCCACCACCCGCCGAGATCGACACTCCTTTATGCAGGCGCGAAGCTGACGCATTTGCGCCGTGGGCTCCAGAGGCACTCGACGGTCATGCACCGCCGTCGATCAGACGTCGCATCGCTTTGAGTGGATCGTTGCCGCAGGCGCGGCACCAGTCAAGAAAGAGGAGCGTGTCGACATAACGCTCGCCGCGCTCAATCTTTGATAAATGCGATTGATCAGCGCCAAGCTTTTGTGCAAGTTCGGCCTGCGTGAGTCCGGCCTTAAGCCGCAGCGCGAGCAAATGCTCGCGAAGGATTCTGTACCGGTCGTCGTGGATATTTGGGGGCATGGGTGAATGCTCCCCAAAATAGGCAAATAGGCCATTTCGTCCTATTACGATATGATCGGCCGGTACGCCAAACCATCAGACGATAGGTCAGTTCAGCTTTGCCCGGATGAGTCCGGCGGCATTCTTGACGATGTTGGTGTCGAAGTCCACCGACGCACGAAGGCCGTCACCGAAACTCGTGAAGAAGTCGGCACCGCTGTTGGCCATACGACCCATCACTGCGGCTTGAATGAAGAGTGCCCCCAGCAGGCAAAGTACAAAACGGATCATGTTTTCTCAGCTTGTCGTTGCGAGTTCAATAGGTAGGGGTGGCGGATCATACGCGCCTGAGCGGACTTTCTGTCTGATCCGGGAAATCTGCCGGCCTACGACTGCGGCCGACGTGTTCAAGCGTTCAGCAATCTCAGATCGCGAACAGCCCGAGTCGAGCAGCGACACGATGCTCACTTGCGCCACCGTAATAGCGCCATCAGCTTCACAATTTCGCATGCGAAATTTTACTCACTCCCTGTAGTGACTGTACTCAACTGTTCGAGAAAGCCGCCCGCAGCAATCGCGCTCTACACGAGTCGTTATCCAATGACATCGACGTCTCAACGCGCGGCTCTGACGGGGACCTGTCCTGATAGGTGCCGGTGGTGCGCTACACATGCTTCGACCATCACGCTGCACGTCTTCGCTAGTACCTTCGGTTCAGCCACGATTCTAACGGAACACACTTGCGACCGCGGTTCCTTTCTCTCCTCCGACTCGCTAATTAACTTGACGCTAAAGTTAATTATATTTAATGTATGTTCACTGGCTCATGAGCCACGAACAAAAGCGTAGTTAGACCACAGAAAACGGAGCCTTCCATGACCAACACCGTGCAGTCGCGTATCTATCGGACACTCATCGAACTGATCCCCAACCTTTGCGAAAGCCGCACACATTTCGCGCCGGCTCGTGTCGCTGGGGACATCGCAGTCCACTGCACGGTGGACGAGATCAACGACGGACGCCTGTCGGTTGAGATCGCTCATGACCAACCCGCCCGCGGGTGCAAGCTACCTGCGTCATGGATCTGCTTCGAAGTCGATCCTACAGAGCATGTAGCTCGCGTGACGCGTTTTCTGGAAGGCTGCCACTACAGTATCGCAAGCCAGCATTCGGATGCCGATTCGGCTCGGGTGAACCTCTACGCAGCGAACTGGCTCTCGGTTTTCAACACGCTCGGACGGGTCTTTGAACCGATCGACCTTGCCGTGTCCGCCTGAGACGAGGAGCACATAAATGAAAGTAGTTGCGGTGGCAAACCAGAAGGGCGGGATTGGCAAAACGACCTTGACGCGGCACCTCGCTTTTCATGCGATCGAGAATGGATTGCGGGCGCTGGTTGTTGATCTGGACCCTCAGGCAAATCTCACGAAGACCATGCTCCACGTTGCAATGCGCTGCTCGGCGGGTGACGAACTTCCGGACATAGACCCTGCATCCGGCGCGCACCTGCTGTTTCAGACGGCAGTTGGTCTCCGACCGATGCAAATCTGTCCCGGCGTTTCGCTGCTCGCTGGCACCCCGGAGCTGGGAGACGCCATCACGCTACCGGTCGAACAGATACCCAAGGATGCCCCGACCGTACTTAGAGAACTCAACGACACGTTCGATTTCTGCTTTATCGATACGCCTCCCACCATGAGCAACCTGATCTTTGCGGGACTGGTCTGCGCCGATTACGTTGTCATGCCATGCGATATCGATGAAGACGCGACGGACGGCCTGACGACTCTGTTTCACAACATCAACGTAACAAGGCAACGCTGGAATCCGGCGCTCCAGGTGCTCGGTGTGCTGCCGAACAAGGTCAACAAGCGGCGTAACTACGATGTCGAGAATCTGAAAGTTCTCCGCGACCAGCTCGGCGATGTTGTCCTCGGTGTTGAGTTGACGGAGCGATCGGCAACCAAGCTGGCGAAGCTGCAACCGGTATGGAAGAACCCACGAGGCGATAGTGATCGCCGGGCAGCAGCTGAAATGCGCGCGGTCTGTGAAGCTGTCTTTAAACGAATTGGACTGTAAAGGAACAACCATGGTGACGAAACCACGTGGACTGCAGATCAGCAAGCTAAGCGAGTTGGCCAAAATGACAGCTGGTCCCGCTACGGCTGCAGCCATTGAAGAGGCGACCGGCGCCATTACGACCGTGATCCTGATCGTCGACATCAGGATCAAGCCGCAGGACCGGCTCGACTTCGCTGACATTGCAGTGTTCGCCGACCGCTTGACCGTAGTCGGCCATGTCCACACGGCGATTCTCGTCCGTGCCATCGAAGGAGGTGGCTATGAGCTGATTGCCGGTGAGCGTCGTGTCCGGGGGAGCACTCTTAATGGATGGCCCTCCATCCCGGCCAAGGTCTTTCCAGCACAGACGCCCGACTATGTCATTCGCCTCTATCAGGTATCGGAAAACTTCGACCGGAAACCTCTCTCCGCGAAGGAAACGGCCTTGGGCCTAGCTGGCGATATCGAACGATTTGGCCGCGACGAAGCGGCGAAGCTCTGGACGAGCCCGAACGGCAAACAACGCAGCGAGTCGTGGATCTCAAAGCATCTGCGCTTTCGCAAGTATGGTCCGATTACCCGAGGACTCTTTGACGCCGGCCTGTTCGACGACATAGAAGCGGCAAACAAGATGGACGACATCGAAGAGCAAAGCGCCGAGGTCGCTGGCGAGCTGGCCGACCGGATGAAGGCCGGCGAAAAAATCGGACGCGTGGCGCTAGATGCGCGGCTCGTGCTGATCAAGGAGGCAGGGCAAGGAGCGCGCGCCAACGTCATCCTATCGCCGTCAGCCAGTGCGCCTGTGGCATCGTCAACGTCAGGAACGACAGCAGAACGCGAGACCGACGACAGCGCCGAGCGGGAACATCAATCCGCGGCGTCGAACGATGAGAGTGGGAGCAAGGTGCCCGAACCGGTCGCGGCGGCAACAGTCGTGCAGGCTGTGCAGCAGGCCGTGGAAGAACAGCCGGCCGCGCGCCCGGCCGGGGCTGCATCCAAACCAAGGTTCGAGCGGGCAGGGGGGGGAGACCCCTTAAAGAGCGTGATCTGGAGAATGGAGGAAATGTTCCAGACATCGACCGGTTCGATCCAACGATTCCGGCAGTTGCAGGCTGATCTGGCCGCCGCCGGCGTAAGCAAAGAGGATGCTGATTGGCGATTGTGGGTTGCCTTCGCGCAGATGGCCTGCTCGGCATTGGTCGGGGTTGGACCGCAGCGTGCAGACCAAATGCTAATCAGGTTGACACAGGAGTTAAATTCAAAGGGTCCGCTGGAACTGCTCAATGCGTTGCATCCAAGCCGCAAAGCAGGGGTTTTGCCAGATGATTTCAGGTACGATACGGAGCGTGAGATTCATCCTCTTGCGCCCAACAATTGGGCACTTTAACGAGGCAGGAAATGGGGCGGAAACGCCCCTTTTCTTATGCCCGTCAACTCCCACGATGTCGGAAATCAAACTTGGCAAGCTTCCGTCTTACTCCAAAGAAATTCGAACTACTCGATGCGACGCTGCGTGAGCAGGCCAGCCAGCGAGCCGGGCGTCGCTTTGGCGAGAAGAGTCGACTGGTTGCCTACGCGGTCATCGTGGAGGGCGGGGCGCCGACCGCGGTCGCGAGGGAATATGAGGTGACCCCCCAATGGGTCAGCCAGGTGATCACGCGCTATCACGCTGGGTACTTGGCTATGGATCAAGCAGAAGGTGACGCGGCTATCCTTTGGCTGAATCACGGTTTCGAACTCCCGAATACCTTGGTCAAGCCACTCACCGCGTTTCTTAACCAAGCGAGGCGTTGCAAGGATCCAAAGAAGATCCAGTCAGCCATCGCCGGGATCATTAAGGCGATCAACTCGCAGTCGAGCAAGCTGGAATGAACTGAGGGGTTAGTACGAGACCATGAGTACCATCGAACAAGAAAGCAGTCACTCACTGCGCAGGCCAATACCGGGGCATACCAAGACCAAGAAGCATCGTTCGGCATCGGACACAAACATTGCCAGTTTGCCCGTTGAAACGCAGGACGCAGATCTCTCTCTGTCACAGGACGACGAGATACACGACGCGGAACAGCTTGAGCTATTCGCAGCGGAACGATTGCTCGCCACCTGGAAACCTCGCGAGGATCTTCACTCGCTCGAGTTCCCGTTGTTTTCCCTGCAGAAAGGCAAGGACACGCGCGTCAGGGTATATCGCAACGGCGAGCAGATCGTTCGAATCATTCCTAGCGTTGTCGGCGCAGCGAACATCTTCGACAAGGACGTTCTCGTCTACGCGGCGACTCAGATCTGCAAGGCCGCAGACGCCAATCTCCCTGTTTCCCGCCGGATCCGCTTCAAGGTCCGTGAATTCCTCCAATACACCGGCCGCAGCACCGGCGGGGCATCGTATGAGCGGATCGTGGACAGTTGCCGTCGGTTGAAGGGGACGATCATTGAAACCAACTTCGATGCGTCACGGCCGGGTGCCAACGAGGAGGGCATCCACGACAGTCTTTACGGGTACGGCCTCATCGAAAACTACAAGATCGTCACGTACACGGGCAACAAGAAGGGCGCCCTCGAAGTAGAGTTGATACTGTCGACCTGGACTTTTGATTCGCTGATCAATCGCAAAGTGCTGACGATCCATCCCGGTTACTTCGATCTCGCGCAGGGTCTTGAGCGCCGGCTGTACGACCTCGCAAAGAAGCATTGCGGCGAAAAGCTGTGGTGGAAAATCGGGCTCGACAAGCTGTATGCGAAATCGGGATCCGCTCAGGCTCAAAAGTATTTCCGACGTGACGTGCTGGCCGCGATGGAAGCCGACAGGATGCCGGAATTTCACATTGCGCTGGACGACGAGAAGGCAATGATCGTTTTCTTCAGGTGCGATCGAGATAATCAGAAACAGAACGCACAGCTTATCGCCGGCATTCACCGCGAATTGCTATCCAAGAAACTGATGAACTGGTACTACGCTTTGCGCCGCTGGGATTCGAAATCAGATCCAAAGGCCCAATTGGATCTCTTGCCCGTTTAGCTCACTCCGCAGCATCCGCACGCGTCGGCTACGGCCGCCAGGCCGGGTATCAGCATTCCGATACGCTGGTTTCAACGCCGACCGTGCCATCTCTCCAACATCGCCAACGGACCACATCCGGCTTACTCGCCCGCTGCGTCGGCGCGTCTATCGCACCACCAGCCTTCTTTGAGGCAGCAGGCCGTTATGCCGGTTGCATAGCCGCTGCATAAGGCTTCGGACGCGTCTATCGCACCACCGAACCTAAGTGTCTATCACACCACCAAACCCCCTCTCAACATTCCGGCGAAAGTGTCTATTGCACCACCGTTTCACGTGTCTATCGGACCACTCCGCTTTCAGGCCTAGTTGCCTGTAAGCCATATGCAATTGGGCTAAGCCGTTGATTAGAGTGAAAATTCTATCGTATGATGAAAGGTAAATGAAGGGTATTTTCACAGCGTCTATCGCACCACCATGCGTGGTTTTGTGGATAACTCAGCGGGTAAAGTGTCTATCGCACCACCCGGCGCGTCTATCGCGCCACCACACCCTGTCTATCGCACCACCGATGCTGCGTCTATCGCACCACCCAGCCGCCCGCAAAGCCACGCCAGGCAAGCGGTTGCCGAACCGTAAACGCGCGCGCGGTTAACTCAACCTTTTTTAACTGTTTTTAACTGCGATTTGAACAACGCCCCACCCTCGATGAGGGGGGTGCAAGCACCCCCCGGCCGGGTTCGACGGCTAAAGCCGTCCCCACCCACCCGGCCACACCCCCCAAATGCATAATCGTGGCCCCTACGGGGCAGAGCCTGAACGATCACACCCACCAATCACAGAAGCAACCACGCGGCAGGCACTAAGGGCTACGGGGCGCCTACGGCACCCCGCACCCCTAAGTGCGCGATAATCGCCGGCGCCCGACAAGTCGGACTCCGGCTCCACGCGCTCGTGTGCTCGCCTTTTGCCGTCACACGCGATCGTTTCACCCGGGCCGTTAAAACCCGTTTTGCAAGGAAGGGGGGTCGCTCGCGCTAATCGTGCCTCGCTGCCCACGCAAAGGGCCGCAGGGCGGTTCGCGCGCCCACGGGAGGGGGTAGGGGCCAGAATCCTCGCCAGGCGCTTAAATACGGGTTGCGTCAAAACGCCGCCGATGCCGCGAAGCCAGCGTCTATCGGACCACTCTCCAGCTTGCAAGACTTTGCTCGACCGTCGTGTTGTCGCGGCCGCCGTTATTAATGGCGCAGTTCGAAATGAAGACGGCCCACCTGTTGCGCGCCGAGCCGTTTCGTACCCGATCGAAGTGGGTGGAGAATCGGGCCTCAATTACGCCCGAACCTAGACGGCGGTGGCTGCTTCGCCTGGCAGCGCCCACAAGGGGACGCGGAACTGTCGACGCGCTGGCCAGCGGTGTGATGCATCCCGGTATCCGCCGGCGCCGCAGCGCAATCCAGGAGCCCGGATCTGCATCGGCACGAAATCGGTATGCCAGAAAGCCAAAAGCCCGTCGGTTAGGACGGGCCTTCAACTGCCTTTTAGGAGAAAATTTACTTTGCCCAGCGCATTCAATAAAACCCGCCGGAACATCGTTATTTAACCGTAGCTGAAACCCTGAACGCAAGTATTCTTGTGAAGATTTTTTATTTAAAAATGCCTCGCGCGCCTTACTCAACTCCCAATTCGCGTGGTATAGAAAACGCGAGCAGGATGCCTGCCAATCATCTGCCAGGCATGGCTTAATATGCGAGTGAGTGTACGGACAGCCCGGCTATACTAGAAGGCTCCTTTTGCACATTCTCATGAACGAGCCGCTTCCCTATCCCTTCTCAGACGCCATCGAGGCAATCCTCCTCGATAAGACCGGCAAGCGAGCGCTGTTGCTCGACGTGCTCGCGTCGATCGTTCACCCCGACATGGTTTGCAGCCTGTTCGCGCTGCGCGTGATGGACGAAACCGATAAGGTGCTCGCCCAGCGCTGCATCGACTATGCGCTCATGGGCGGGCTCACACCGCAAGAGTCGGCCGCAGTGTATCGCTTCATCGAGCCGCGCATCGGCGCGCGCTTCAGCAACTGATCGGCCGCGCGCGGCGCCGGCGTTGACCTATGCTCCGCGCTTCGTTCTCTGCGGATCTATCCCGTGCTCTTTCAGCAGGCTACGCAAACGCCGGTTATCGACGTAGAAGCATACGATCGCGATGACCGTCACGACTGGAAAGAACCATTCCCGCGAATAGTGCAGGATCGCCCACGCAGCTGCCGCACAGGCGCATGCGCCGAGGATCAGCGCGAGCTTGTCGGTGATCCAGCTCATGCGGCCGCCTTCTGGCGCGAGGCCAGGAATGCATAGCTGCGACGGGAGGGAATGTCCATCACCACTTCCGGATGCCGGTTCAGAAAGGCGTACATAACCGGTGGAATTGCAACGCCGTTCATACCGGCCCAGTGACGTATCGTCGAGCTGGTCGCAACCGCGTTTGTGCATCTCATTGCGACGTTGGCCGCGACGATCAGACTGCCGATCACAGCACCAATATAGAACGAGGCGGTTACCGCGCCGATTACGCCCAGCACCTCGAGGCCGGTTGTCGCGCCGATAATTTCAGCGATCGTAGCGGTCGGGCCTACCGACTTGAATGCATTCAGCATAGCTGCAAGGTTGGCCGTTGCAGCCTGAACGTTGCCAAACAGGGTTGTCGGCGCCGGCAGGCCGAGCGCTGCCATGTTCTCCTGAAACGCCTTCGAAAAATCACCACACTTCATGTTTCACCCCGGTCAATGAGGGAGTCGGAACTCGTGCCACTGATTATATTAGACGAATAGGGCAGTTTCTTTAGTCCAGCTTCGCAACCGATCAACTGAAACGCTTTGCTCAGCCGCCGCGCATTTGCGCGACGGAGACAGGTCCGCGCACGCGTGCTTCGCCCTTGAGCGCGTTTAACTGCGGAAAAATGTCGCTTCGCAGCGCTATCGCTCGCTTCGCGAGAAGGCGCTCGCCGCGCGGCGTTCTGCCTCGCCGCGACTCTCATTGCCGCTATCCCGTCCCCCTCGTTCGTCGTCCTTTTCTCGCGATCGTAGCCACGTCCTGCGCTGCGTCAAGGCGCGCGGGGCCGTGTCAGTCGCTAGTCGCTCCATCCCGCCCCACACCCCGCGCTTGAATCCTTGACCCAGCTGCGGCCGCGTCTCCTTTGATCGCGGGACGACGAACTCAGGGGAACGGCGGCAACGGCGAGAAACGCCGCCGACTCAGCAGAAACATCTTTCACGCCGGGACTCGGAATCTAGCAGGCCGTTGAAATATCCGTCGTTGATGCGCTCAGATGCATTACGACGGATGCCGGGTTTGCACTTTTGAAACGCGGAACACGTTTGCGGGCATTCGGCGTTACTCGCGGGTTCACCATATAGGTGTTATCCATCGCTTCCTGCCCCTCAACCGGCAAGTGTGCGCATACGCGTCAGGTTGTAGCCGACCTGCGTCAGCACGAAGAGCTGGTCTACGCGTTCAAGTCCCCGATACATCGCTTGTCGAATTCGCCCGACTGTCTTGCCCCATCCGAACACCTGCTCAATGCGCTTACGTTTTTGCTGGCTGACCGCGTAGCCCGGCCAGCGCGTAGTTCGCCCGTCAATTGCTGAACCTCCTGGACGCCCATCGTTTTGCGCCACATGCGGCGTCACACGGTTCGCTCGACAACTGGCCACGAAACCGGCGGTGTCGTAGTTCTTGTCCGCGCCGACCGTGATGCCGAGCGGCGCAACGCATGCGGCATCGGCAAGCATCAGCTCGGCCGCGTCGCGCTCGGCGGTGCCCGTCGCCAGCGTCACCTGTGCGTTGACCACCAGGCCATGCCGGTTGTCGGTCAGCACGTGGCCCATATAACAGAGCATCGCTCCGGTTCCTTTGCTCTTGCGAAACAGGCGCGCCTGCTCGTCAGTCGTGGATTGGTGCGTCTCGTTACTGCGCTTCTGTCCGTGCCAGTTGTCATTCGGCGCGGGCGGTTCGTCAGGAGGCGTGTCGTCTTTGTCCGGACTTGCCTTGGGCACAAAGCTCTTGTGCCCGGCCCATGCCTGAATCAACGTGCCGTCGACGCTAAAGTGCTCCCCGGAAAGATATCCGCGCTCGCGCGCGGTCTCGACTGTCTCGTTGAAGAGCAACACCAGCACATCGTGTTCGAGCAACCGGTCGCGGTTCTTGCTGAACGTCGAGTGGTCCCACACGGTCCCGTCCATCGGCAGGCCGACGAACCAGCGGAACAACATGTTGTAGGAAATCTGTTCCACCAGCATGCGCTCGCTACGAATCGAATACAGCACCTGCAGCAAAAGAGCTCGCACCAGCTTCTCCGGTGCGATGCTAGGCCGACCTCCTTTCGCGTCAGCCTCGTACATCCGCGCGAACACATCGTCCATGCGTGTAAGCGCGTCATTGAGCCAGGTGCGAATCGGACGCAACGGATGGTCCTTCGGCACAAAATCATCCAGCTTCAACACCGTGAACATTGACTCGGTAAAACCATCTGGCCCACGCATCCGTTCCATCTCGCTCTCATTGATGACATCAGTTCAACGTTTACGCCTGCGTCCCGGATGACCGCTACTTGAGGTATTTCACCGGCCTGCTAGGGGCCCGGTCAGCTTTGAACGAGTGTGAGGACATGATGGAAAACAACATTGGCAAGCAGCGCGGAGCGCGTCATCGGTACGGTGAATTGACGGCGAACCTGCGCACAATGCTGTCGCCGTTGCAGAGACACGCGCTCCACGATGCGTTGGGCGGGCGGTCGCTGGCTGTGTGCTTTGGTTCTGGCGTTGACTCGACCGCGATGCTCGTCGCGCTTCGGGCGGCTGACCTTCGTCCTGATGTCATTACCTTCGCAGACACCGGCGGAGAAAAAGAGGAAACCATTGCACACGTCGACAAGATGAACGCGGTTCTGCGCTCTTGGGGTTGGCCACGGATCGACGTGTGCCGCAAGGTTCCTCTCGCGTCCACTGGCTACTCCGATCTGTATGGAAATTGCCTCGCGAATGAGACTCTGCCATCGCTGGCGTTCGGCATGAAATCCTGCAGCATTAAATGGAAGCAGTCACCGCAGGACCAGTTTCTGAAAGGTGCGAAGTCCGGCCCGAATGCGAGGCCGCCACACCCACTTTGGGTGTCGACGCAGGCCAGGGGCGAGCGAATCATCAAACTGATTGGCTACGACTGCGGACCCGCCGACATGCGTCGGTCGAAAGGGCTGAAGCCGTCCGATGCGGACTTCGAGTACGTCTACCCGTTACAGCTTGTGCGCTGGGCTCGCCGAGACTGTGTTCGCGCCATCACCGAAGCACTCGGCGCTGAGATGGTGCCGGTCAAGTCAGCATGCTTCTTTTGTCCAGCCTCAAAACGATGGGAATTGTATTGGCTGGCCGCCAATCATCCGGACCTCCTCGAGCGGGCCTTGCTCCTGGAGCGAACCGCACTTACAGGCCGGCACAGCCGATTCGACGCTGTCGAATTCGGAGCGAGCTGGGACGAGCTGGTACGCAACGCAGACCGATTTCCGAGTACTTCGACAACAGTGGGCCTTGGTCGCAACTTCGCCTGGAACCAATGGGCTCGAGTGAATGACGTTGTAGACGCCGACTTTCGAGTGAAGCGCGGCGATGCCGATCGCGCCCGCTTCGCATTGCTGTCCGACACGCTCCGGGACGAAGACAACGCATTCGACTCCCGCAGCCCTGGTATCCCCAGTGTGCCTGTCCCGTTCGCCGAGCAGTTGCAGTTGGCATGGGAGTGACCGCGAACGCACGTTCAACACGTCGATCCGCTATAAGCAGCCGTCAGGAATACGAATGACTACCATCAGAAAACATCTCATCATCATGGCCTGTTCCGCTACGAAGCTGGAGAAGCCGGCACAGGCGTTCGACCTCTACCGTGGCGTCATGTATAGCACTTACAGAGCGAATGTGTTGCATGAGGCACGGCCCGACGTAATGATCCTGTCGGCGCGTCACGGCTTTGTGCGTGCGGATACCGTCATCGCGCCGTACGAACAGCGTATGACGACTGAGCGGGCCGACGCGATGCTGAATGACCTTCCTCGCTACCTGTGCGACGGTTGGCCCGCGCAGGTCAGCAATGTGTTGCTGGTCGGTGGCAAGCAATATCGCAGGGTGATGCGTGCCGCTGTTTCGCACCTTTCCTCCAGAGGCTGTTTGGTTTCGGATGCATGTGTTGAAGAAACGAATGGAGGTATCGGTTACCAGCGCTCTCAACTCGGCGCGTATCTCCGGGCTATTTCGAAGCCGGATGACAATGTGGTCGGGTTCCACCCGAACGGCACGCCGCTTTATCGGCAGCTCGGCGCCTACGTCGTCGGCGACACCGTCCAGGTAGTCTACCGGGCTCGGCCCGACCTGCCAGCGCGACCGGCATGCATCGAGGAGCTGTTCGACGGTCCCGGCGGCGACACTGCGAGCATCGCGATGCTCGACGTGAAACCGGGCGCACCAGCGCAGACTTGGATCTCGTTGTCCGATCTGAAGCCGCTCCATGCGTAAGCGACCTACAGAGAAACCGGAGGGCAGCGGGTGCACTCCCGTGAAATTTTTCGCGCGCGGTTCGGGCTTTGCCCTTTCCGCGCGTTACACCCTGGAAAGATGTCGCTGTGCTGCTACGCACGCACAGCGAAGGGGCGCTCGCCGCGCGGCGTCTCGCTTCGTCGCTGCTCTCTTTGCCGAAACCCCGACCCCTGATTCGCCGTCCTTTCTCGCGATCGTAGCCACGTCCTGCGCTGCGTCAAGGCGCGCGGGGCCGTGTCAGTCGCTAGTCGCTCCATCCCGCCCCACACCCCGCGCTCGAACCTTGACCCAGCTGCGGCCGTGCCTCCTTTGATCGCGGGACGACGAACTCAGGGGAACGGCGGCAACGACGAGAGAAGCCGCCGACTCAGCAACACAAGCGTGGCCGGGACTTCGGAATCTAGGGGCCCGGTCAGCGCAAGAACCGGAGCCTATTCGATGGGTGGAAACAGGAAGCACGGATAGATGCGCGGCAATCGCGGTGGTTTCCGATCGCAGCCGTGGTTTTGTGACAGATGCCAGAAAGACCACGCTGGCTCGCGTTCGCGTAACGGAACCTTGGACGGTCGATCGCTGTGCGACCGAATGTACAACCGGGAAGTCGCCGCACGCGGCGCAAACAGTCAACAAAGATAAGGGGGAGTGGCGTGAGCATCGTGCATTACAGCATTGCCTATTACGGACTGGACCGTCACGGCTTGCCATATGTGATGGTATCGGACGAATGGCGCGAAGTCGGCGGAAGGCGCTCGGGCGCAATGGCGCGCGAGTTTATCGACTGCGACAGCATCGAGCACGCGCAGCAGGTCGCGCTTAGCCAGAGCTGCCATCTGATCCACGAACTGAAGGGATAACACCGATCATGAAAGCAGTGAAGCAAACCATCAAACGCGACTTGAAACAGGAAGTCACCGACCGTCTTGTGAATGCCATTGAAACGGGGCGGATGTCGCCGGCGAATCTATGGGTCAGCAGCGCGTCTGGAGGTCTGCCTGTCAACTTCGCCACCAAGAACATGTTCAACGGCGCGAACGTGCTGCTGTTGTGGCTCGAAGCGGCAGAGAGGGGTTTCGCCCGCAACGAGTGGATGACCTACAACCAGGCGCAGGCGATTGGTGCGCAGGTGCGCCGCGGTGCGAAGGGCTGTCGGCTTGTCCGGTTTAACAAGGAGGAGCATATCGACCCGGAGACGGGCGAGATTGAGTTTTTTCCGGATCCGGTTGCGTTCAGTGTGTTTAACGTCGAGGAGATCGACGGCGTTGTGTCGGTCGCGCGGTCTGAAGAGTTCGCACCGGTCGAGGTAGCGGAACATATCCTCAAGCAGACAGGCGCCCGGATTGTCGAGACAGGAGAACGCACTTTCTACCGGAAGAGCACCGACGAGTGTTTTCTGCCGGACCGAGATCGTTTCGCGGATCTGTCCAGTTTCTATCGCGCTGCCACCCAAGGATTGATGCACTGGACCGCGCACTCGTCGCGACTGGCCCGTGACTTCGGCGCCCGATTTGGCGAGGACGGAGATGCGCTCGAGGAGCTGGTCGCTGAATTTGGCGCGGCTTTGTGCCTTGCCCGCATCGGCATGCCACATGGGCAGATCGAGCATCACGCGTCCCATCTCGATTCATGGACTCGAGTGCTGAAGAAAGACAAGAACGCACTGTTCACGGCGGCCAGCCGTGCCAACGATGCCTACTCGTATGTGATGAAGCGCGCGCGTATGACGGACTCGCCCTCAATCGAATGGGCCGCAGCGGCATAACCACGACACAAGCGCCATTGAAAGCAAGTCGGAATATTTAACAGGAGAATCCCCGATGTCCGAATATAACAACGCCGAGCCGCAAGAGCTGCGGCCGCAACAGATGATCTTTGAAGCCTTCTGCCGGGAGGCATTTCTCAAGCCGCTCGAAAATCACGGCCGGGCAGCCGAAGTGTTCTTTCGAGGGGCCAGTCTTGGCTTCGTTGATCACCTGGGCGTCGTGGGACTGGTGCAGGCCCACGAAAGGGAATTAAACAACGCCCTCTATTCACATTCGCCGACGGGGCTTCCGTTCGACGACGAGCTGCCCAGCGCCGCGGCACTCGCCGAGTATCCGCACCTACGACAGCGGTTTCCGGAGGCGGCGCAGCTGGTCGACGCGCAGAATGAGCCGATGGCGGACGGCGCGGTGTCCGCCTCGCCAGACGCTCAGGCGGACGAACTTCGATCCGCTTCGGCCGAGCAGTTGCTGATGGAGCTTGCTCGTCGCGGTGTGTTCATGGATCTGCATCACGCCGTCGGCGCCCTGCATGACCATCTTGAACGTGTTGGGCATCTGGACAGCGACAGTCCACTGACCTCTTATCTCACCTATCGGTTGCGTGCCGCAGACGCAGCTGTCTCTGGACGCTCAGACTCGGCGGACGCCGCCGGTAGGTGGCGAGAGAAGATCGACGTCCTGAACGCGGCGCATGTTCGGACCCGACATTGACCGCGCGATGATGTTTGAGGCCCCTGCAGGCAGACGAGCAGGGGTGCTTTTCCTTTACTTTGTGATCCTGAAAAAGCTCACCTCACCATTGGATCCGCTGCGATCCAGCCGGGACGCTGCAACTCGCGAGCCAGGCGATCGCCTGTCACGCCAGTTGCACATGGTCGCCCCGGAACAGTAGAACACGCGCCTCGAGCTGCGCTCTTCTTCGCGAGCACCCCGACGAAATGTCGCTCCGCGGCGCTACCGCTTGCTGCGCGAGGTTGCGCTCGCCGCGCGGCGTTTCGCTTCGTCGTGCAGCAGCTCTCGGAGCCGAAACCCCGTCCCCCTCGTTCGCCGTCCTTTTCTCGCGATCGTAGCCACGTCCTGCGCTGCGTCAAGGCGCGCGGGGCCGTGTCAGTCGCTGCGCTCCATCCCGCCCCACACCCCGCGCTTGAACCCTTGACCCAGCTGCGGCCGTGTCTCCTTTGATCGCGGGACGACGAACTCAGGGGAACGGCGGCAACGGCGAGAGATGCCGCCGACTTAGCAGAAACATCTTTCACGCCGGGACTTCGGAATCTAGGGGCCCGGTCAGCACAGACCATCAGAGGGGTGCTTATGACGTTTGAGGAATTCAGAAAACGCTTTCCGGCCAAGCGCGGTTTTCAGCGCTACACAAGCGAGCAGCGCGCGAACCACGCGTCGAGCCACCGGCTCGGGCACAACAAGCGCACCGCAGTTGGCGAGTACTTCTATGCCCACGAGCATGCTCCAGGCGTCTGTTTCCCGAAGCGTTCGCAGGCAGAGCGGGCAGGGTATGACCGACACCTGCAGGCGGTGGCCGCCGGGGCAACACCGGCCATCGAACAGGACTCAGCCGAGGCGCGAAAGCCGTCCCCTATCCATCTGACGCACACCGGCCCCGCTGCCGGCGCAACGCTGTGCGGCGCACCGCGCGACGGCAGCGCCGCCCACCATGCGGTGTATGCGCCCGTCGAGCGTGGTGAATATCGCGCGCAGTGCTGCGTGGCCTGCCTGAAGGAATTCGCGCAGGCATGGGCCGGTGAAAAGACGAAGCCGGATTGGGTCAACAGTGTTCTTGCCGCTGATGTGCAAGACGTCGTCAGCAAACAACTTCCTCTTTTCGCGTAACAGGAGCGCATCATGCAGATCGAACTTTCATTGTCCGCTGAAACCATCGCAACCGAAGCCATCACGGCAGCGAAGAAGAACTCTGCGCATATGTCACGCGTTGCGCGAATCTTCGACGCCATGCGCGCCATTGTCGAAAAGCCGGATGGGCGACTGCGGCATTACACCGTGGACTTTTATGAGCATGATCGGGCATATCTGCACCGGACCTATGCGACAGGGATGTACGGCTGGGTCATCCGCGAGAGCGGAACCCATCTTGTACAGCTCGGCAGACATCCGCGCATGAACGAGGAACTGGACGCAGCGCTCCACACAGGCCCGAGTCGCGACTGTTATCTGATCGACGCGCGCAACGCGACAGTGAAGGCAGTAACGGAGGGCAAGCTGCGCGAAGAAATGGCACGCTTCAATTACGTTACTGGCACGCATACCGTGGCAAAGCACGGCCAGACCATCGCAACCATGGACGTCAGTATGACGCCGTGGACCCACGCGAAACCCCCGCAAGGCATCGTCCGGTTCGGGTCGCTGGACGTGCCGCTCAGCCATGAAGATCTGGTAGCACTCGCACAGATCGGAGCATCGGAAGTAATCCGGGTCTCGCACTCTCTTTTCACCGGTACGCAGACCATTGAACTGGACGGCGCCAACCTTTTCGACCTGATCGAGCAGCGCGCCGAATAGTCCGTATCCCAAGCGGGCGAGGAGCTGGAGAGGCTCTTCGCCATTTCGCATGCGAAACCGGAAGCCGCGCCCGCAGTCAGCCGGGCCGGGGCGAGCCGCCCGCCAGACTTCGCCTGACGCGCCGCTCGCAGTTCCCCGTCCCGGTGAACAGAAGCGGACCGCTCTAGGGCTTTGCCCGGCGCGGGCCACCCAATCCAGTCGCGTCGCGCTGCTCTGCGAAGGGGCGCTACCCGCGCGGGCCTTTCGCGCGATCGCACAGGTCGCATGCCGTCCATTCCCCCTCATCGCCCATACCCGCGACCTTAGCCGGCCTCGGCCTGACGTCAAGGCGTGCGGGGCCGTGTTGTCGCTGCGCGCCTGCCCGCCCCAACACCCCGCACTTGCCTCCTTGACGCACGGCCTCAACCGGCTTGCGTCGTCGCAGGGCGATGAACTCAGGGGAACGGCGGCAACGCTGGAACCTGACAAGCGCCCGCCGAAAGGAAAACCCTACGATGGGCTCCGAATCTAGGGGCCCGGTCAGCAAAAAACAGGAGCTTATGCCATGACACGACGCCGCCACCCGAAGCCCGCGATTCACGCCATTGTCTTTGCGCAGCACGAACACTGTGTAACGGAATTGATTGTCGAACTGAGTCATGCCGTCATCGGTGCGACCGGCTATGTACATGCGGGCAATATCGAATTCCGCGCGAACGTGAGTGACCACAGCGCGGAATCGTTCGGGCGTCGCGTCGTGTTCAGCAATGTCTGCGGTGCGGAACTGGACGAGATGCGTGCGGCGGTTCGGAAGATCGAGCGCATCCGCAGCCGGATGATGAAGGATGAGAAAGCGCTGGGCGAGGCCCCGAACTTTGCGGAATTCGCGCGTCGTGCGCTCGTTGCCGCAGGCGTAACGATGGTGCATGTCGCCCGTGACCTTGCGGGTCGTCCTCGCAACGCCGCGCATCACATTGTCGCAAGCACGGCAAACGGAGGCGACGTACTGGACGCAATCGGACGACTGGAAAAGATCGCGTTGACCATGTTCGGCAAGCGTGTGGAGGCAGCATGAGCGCGCAACTGGTCGAACGTTGGGAGGGGGCCGCGAAGGGCGGGCGCTATCAGATCGACGTACTGCGATTCGAACCGCGTCCGGGCCGCGAATTTTTCGACATTCGCCTGATGCGCGATGCGAAGCAATATGGCTCGACGGTTGCACGGTCTCCCGCTGAAGCGCGCGATCGCGTGCAGCACGCGGTCGATTGGGCACTCTCGTATGGCCCCGCGCCGTACAAGCGAACCTACCGCGACGCAAAACTCGCGCCGGTCGTGCGAGACAGCGAGCCGCTTCTGACCGCGCAGGCTAATCGTTTCGAACTTGCCGCGAGGCTCGCGCTGTTTCTCGTTGCGCGTACCGGTGACCGTCTAGCGAAGTGGCAAGGCACGCTTCTGGCCGCCGAGCAGCGCGCGCTGTTCGGGCGCTTCTTCGGGAAGGGCACGCTGACTATCGACGGCACGCGCGAGCGCATCAAGCACAGCGTTACGCGCTCGTTTGGCATGGGCCGTGAAGTCACTGCGGATGTCGCCTGGAGCGACCTCTGACCTGGAGCCGCGCCCCGGCGCTCACTAACTAAACAAATCGTGGAGCGCTGCGTCAGCGCTCCAGTTCGATTGAGAATCATCATGCAAATCCAAATATCCGCCAGCCTCACACTTCCGGCGCGCTGGCCATTGCGTACACAGGAACCCGTGCGCTGCGCGCAGATCCGCGTGCTGCTGAACACGGTCGTAACCGACGCCCTAGCCGTTTGGCGTCGCGCGCCACGTCGCACATGGAGCGACATCGGTCGTCTGGTTCACAAGCAACTGCGCACGCTTGACCGGCTGTATCCGGAGGCAGGAATTCTGGAAGCCGAAGCGCGTGCCGTTGCCCTGCAGTTCTTCGCCGCGAACGTCGATCCGGGAATCCGCAGCTTCGTGCATCGCAAGGGCGAACCGCTCCCCGAGGCAGTCGTGCGCCTCAGCAGCGCGTTAAACGATGCGCGACGCCAGTAGCGGATCAGGGACGCAGGGAGTACGACAGCCATATCACCAGAGGACAGAACGCCGATGATCAACACAGCCAAAGAATTTCACGACCGCCAATCGCACTATGACCGATTGCACCACCAGAAGCGTATGCGCGATCTGTCTCGACGCGACCAGCTAGATGATGCCGATCTGCGTCTGATGGAAGACAGCCGCCGCATTCTCAATGCAGAGGCGCCGCTGACGCGGTGCGTGGACCTCGCCGATGCGGCCTACCTGGCGCAACTCGACGCATTCGAGACCGAGCAGGCCGCGCGCAAGAGCAGGGGCCTTTACGAACCGGACTGGGAAACGTATACGCACATCGGCCAGGTGGCGGACATCGCACAGGCGATGGATCGATTCTATAAAAGCGACCGGCTGAACCGGCCAGCCGGAACGCGTGAGCGTCTGATCGCGAGCAACGAAGAGGAATTTGCACGAAAGGGCTTCGCGTGTATCGCGAGCTACCATGATTCAGTAGTCGGCCGGTCAATCTTCGTACGACCGGCTGTCGTCGGCCTCGCCGTGTACAGCAGCAACCGCGCGTAAGCGGATCACTCGCGCGACTCCCGCCGGCCGAGTGCCGGCGTTTTCGCTTCTGGCACCGTCGCAGCGATCCAGCCGGGACGCGGCACCTTGCGCGCCAGGCTGCGCCCGTCACGCAAGCTGACGACCTCGCGTCCCGGTGAACATGCACCCCCGCTCTTGGGACTGCGCCGCGTCCCGCGGACTTGCCCCGGCGCGTGCCATCCCCTCCAGCCTCGCTGCCTGCAGCAGCTCGGTGAGCGCGCTCGCCGCGCGGGGCGTTTCGCTTCGTCGGGCAGCAGCTCTCAGTGCCGAATTCCCGTCCCCCTCGTTCGCCGTCCTTTTCTCGCGATCGTAGCCACGTCCTGCGCTGCGTCAAGGCGCGCGGGGCCGTGTCAGTCGCTGCGCTCCATCCCGCCCCACACCCCGCGCTTGAATCCTTGACCCAGCTACGGCCGCGTCTCCTTTTGATCGCGGGACGACGAACTCAGGGGAACGGCGGCAATGGCGAGAGACGCCGCCGACTCAGCAGAAACATCTTTCACGCCGGGACTCGGAATCTAGGGGCCCGGTCAGCTTTTAAAAACCGCGTGGAGAAACCCTATGTACAGGGAAGAAGACATCGTCCATGAAAACGGCAAGGTATTTGTCTTGCGCGACCGCCGCCAGAAGTCGTATGCGGTCTGCGTGTCCGGGACGACGCATGCAACGGTCGAGAGCGCGTACTCACTGGATTCGGACGGACTGTCTATCGCAGTGGCACGTTGCGACTACTTGGCGCGACGCGCTGCATAACAACTGCGCACGCTACGGCGGGCAAACACCAAGGGGAATACCGATGATTCTCGTACTCGAAGCAACGGTACAACGGGAATTCGCAACGATATCGGGTTACTCGCTGATCGAGGGGATTGGTTTCGTGTCGCCCGACATGATCGGCCCGCGCGCTGAACCGAAGGTATCGGTACACATCGAATCGCACGCGCCGTTCGTTGCAATCTCGTTCAACGTCTAAACCAGCAACTTTTTGAGGAGTCACACATGGGCGCAACTGTTACCACCGGCAAATGTGCAGCCGCTTTCCGCTCGAACGAGGGAGAGCTGCTCTACATCCTTTTCGAGCGGTCATACGAAAAAAATTGCTATCCGCACACCGACCACTGGAGCGCATTCGCGTTCGGCACGCGGGAGGAAGTTTTGCGGCGGGCATTTGTAGGTGCATCCGACTGTTGCGGCGGCATGTTGCAGAGCCGTAGCGGCGACATTAAGCCGGAGAACTACATCGAATCGTGGAAGCAGGAACTGAATCGTCCGGTCCAGATGCGCGACGTTGTCGTGACGCTGAAATTTGAAACCGGCTGGCGTGCGGCGCTGCCCGAGGATGCCAACGAAAGGGTGTTATCCGTCCTGCAGCGTGCAGGACTGGCAGACCGCTTCGACGTAGTCAGGAATGAAGGTATTACGGCGACGCTCTACGGCGACACCGGCTTGCTACGTGCGATCTATGGCGTCGATGGTGAACTGTCGCCGTGGCGTGTATTCACTCACAGCGACACTGGCACGGTACCTATCGACGTCCCGCCCGTGCGCAATGTTTCCGCGCGGGAGATAGACCTGCCGTCTCCGCGTTGCTTCGCCATCGACGCAGACGTGCGACTCGTCGCAGGCGATGACGGCAAGTGGTCAGACGGCGTATGGGCTTATTCCGCGCTTGCACAGTATGTGACCGGACCGGCGCTTGAGCGTGAACTGGTTCAACCCGGCTTTGCGAAGGCAACGATACCGGTCGTGCGTGAAGCGCTGAGGAATGCGGCGCCGTTGCCCAAGGACACGCGCATTACTGTGCGCCGCACCGCGTGCAAGGAGGATCATCACCGTCGCGCGGTGGATGAACTGGCCCGAGGTCTCGGCCTCATCGGCGAACGCGACCAGGCGGCGGATGAATTCACGTTCCTGTTTTCGGACATCAAAGGCGAAGACGCCGATAGCGTGCGCTATCGCGTCGGATCGATGCGCGACGTGCTCACGTGGGACGTGCCCGAGACGGCCGCGCCAGAGGTTGCTCCCGCACTTCAGCCGGTAAGCGCGACGCAGGGGCAGCTTGCCTTTGCGTGATCGCCCAGCGACGCCGGCCGAGTGCCGGCGTTGTCGCTTCTGGTACCGCCGCTGCAATCCAGCCGTGACGCGGCACCTTGCGCGCCAGGCTGCGCCCGTCACGCAAGCTGACGACCTCGCGTCCCGGTGAACATGCACCCCCGCTCTTGGGACTGCGCCGCGTCCCGCGGACTTGCCCCGGCGCGTGCCATCCCCTCCAGCCTCGCTGCCTGCAGCAGCTCGGTGAGCGCGCTCGCCGCGCGGGGCGTTTCGCTTCGTCGGGCAGCAGCTCTCAGTGCCGAATTCCCGTCCCCCTCGTTCGCCGTCCTTTTCTCGCGATCGTAGCCACGTCCTGCGCTGCGTCAAGGCGCGCGGGGCCGTGTCAGTCGCTGCGCTCCATCCCGCCCCACACCCCGCGCTTGAATCCTTGACCCAGCTACGGTCGCGTCTCCTTTGATCGCGGGACGACGAACTCAGGGGAACGGCGGCAACGGCGAGAGACGCCGCCGACTCAGCAGAAACATCTTTCACGCCGGGACTCGGAATCTAGGGGCCCGGTCAGCTCAACCTGTAAGGAGAACTTTAGATGCAAAATCTCAGCGCCACCTATTCACCCGAAGACAATAAGCTGCGGCTCTACTCGACTTCGCGTCTGGACGATGGCCTGTACAAACGCGTTCACGAAGCAGGTTTCCGTTTTGCACCGAAACAGGATCTTTTCGTAGCTCCGGCGTGGTCGCCGTCGCGCGAGGATCTGCTGCTGGAACTTTGCGGCGAGGTTGGCGACGAGGACACCACGCTAGTTGATCGGGCAGAAGACAGGGCAGACCGGTTCGAGGACTACAGCGAAAAGCGCGCGAGCGAAGCGCACACGGCGCGTGAAGCCGTCGCCGCTATCGCGGATCATATCCCGCTCGGACAGCCTATCCTCGTTGGCCATCACAGCGAGCGCCACGCGCGCCGTGACGCTGAGCGCATCGAAAACGGCATGCGTCGTGCCGTCAATCTTTGGGAAACATCCGAATACTGGACGCGTCGCGCAACCGGGGCACGTCGCCACGCGGAATACAAGCAAAAGCCAGACGTGCGCCACCGTCGCATCAAGACACTGGAGGCAGACCTCCGCAAACATCGGCGGGAGAGCGCCGAGGCAAGCGAGAACCTCACGAAGTGGCAGACCGAGGGCCTCACGCTGGAACAGGCGAAACAGATCGCAGCGTTTGACCACGTATCCATCTACGAGCAAGGAAAGACCTGGGGGACGTCGGTCTATTCGATGTTGGCCGACGAAAAAATGACCGTCGAGCAGGCGCGCGAACATTGCATTCGAGTCCATAGGCAAACCATAGCCTGGCGTCAGCGCTGGATCATGCACCTGGAAAACCGGCTTGCATATGAGCGCGCCATGCTGGACGAGAACGGCGGCATTGCGTCAGACCACCACGACATCAAGCCAGGCGGGCGCGTGCTTGTCGGCGGCGAATGGCTGGTCGTGATCCGGGTCAATCGTGCAAGCGGTCGCATCAATAGCGTTACCACGAGCGCGCCCGCCGTCGTTCATTGGCGCAATGAGTGGAAATATGGAATCGAAGAGGTGAAGGGATACCGCGAACCCGAAGCCACAGACGCCGCAGCCGTGAAGGCCACAAAGAAACTGTCTCCACTCACGAACTACCCCGGCGAGGGCTTTCTCGAAATGACTGCTGCGCAGTGGAAGAACCGCCCGGACGACTACAAGAGCGTCCGGAAGATCGCCGCCGACGACAAGCACGGCGCGCACCGCATTCGCCGTGCGTTGGTCGCGGGAGACGGCTACCGGTTGGCTCAGGTGTACATCACGGACCAGAAGCGCGTCGACCCGCCCGCGGTGGAAAGCAACACGCCCGAGGCGGTCAGGATCGAAAGCCAGCGCGAGCCGTCAAGCGTTGAATCGCGCATGGCCGAGCCGGCGGCCCCGGTCGAGACACGGGAAAAGGGAGAGGAGTTCAACCACTTGCGCGAATTGCTGCGGGCGGGTGTGCAGGTAGTCAGCGCGCCGCAACTGTTCCCGACACCGTCCGCCCTAGCGGCGCGTATGGTGGAAGAGGCGGCGATCGGGGAGGGGGATTCGGTCGGCGAGTTCAGCGCTGGAACCGGCCGCATCATCAACGCGATTTTCGAAGCGATCGACCGCACCACCATTACTGTTACTGCCGTCGAGATAAATCACGCGCTTTCTCGGACGCTCGCAGCGTCACATGGCGATATAAAGGTCGTATGCGCCGACTTTCTGGAGTGCGGCGACGAGCTGGGCCTGTTCGACCGAATCATCATCAATCCGCCTTTCGCCAATGGTCAGGACATCGCGCATATTTCACATGCACTGGACTTTATGAAACCGGGCGGGCGTCTGATTGCGATCTGTGCGAATGGCCCACGACAGAACGAAAAACTTTTGCCGCTTGTTGAAGCTCGAGGCGGTACGTGGGAAGAACTGCCGGAGGGAACGTTTGTAGAATCTGGCACGAATGTTCGGACCGTTCTGTTGACGATCGACGTTTAAACAGCAAGCGGCCGTGCGTGCGCGGCCGCCAACGAAGAGAGAGAAATATGCTTGCCACCGCATACCGTGTCGCCCTGATTGCCGCTGTTATCGTGCTTTCCGCCTGTGCTCAGACGCAGCCAACACAAACCCAGGCGCAACGAAATATGAAACCCGGCGCGATCTACATTTACGAGCCGACCAAGCCCGCAGGTTTCGCGGGCCCGGGTGAGTTCACGCTCACGCCGGACGGAAAGATTCACGTCACCTATCCAGCTCCGGCGACGAGTCAGTAACCACGCGCTCGCGTCAATTGCCACCGACGCCGGCCGAGTGCCGGCGTTTCTGTTTCCGGTTTCGCCGCAGCCATCCAGCCGTGACGCGGCACCTTGCGCGCCAGGCTATGCCTGTCACACAAGCTGACGACCTCGCGTCCCGGTGAACATGCACCCCCGCTCTTGGGACCGCGCCGCGTCCCGCGGACTTGCCCCGGCGCGTGCCATCCCCTCCAGCCTCGCTGCCTGCGGCAGCTCGGTAAGCGCGCTCGCCGCGCGGGGCGTTTCGCTTCGTCGTGCAGCAGCTCTCAGTGCCGAAACCCCGTCCCCCTCGTTCGCCGTCCTTTTCTCGCGATCGTAGCCCCGTCCTGCGCTGCGTCAAGGCGCGCGGGGCCGTGTCAGTCGCTGCGCTCCATCCCGCCCCACACCCCGCGCTTGAAGCCTTGACCCAGCTACGGCCGTGTCTCCTTTGATCGCGGGACGACGAACTCAGGGGAACGGCGGCAACGGCGAGAGACGCCGCCGACTCAGCAGAAACATCTTTTACGCCGGGACTTCGGAATCTAGGGGCCCGGTCAGCTTTAAAGGACGCGCAATGATCAAAGCCGAAGAAGCCAGCGATTACCAGCAGTGCATCTATCCCTACAAATTCGATCGCATCGAGGTAGCCGGGTCGTTTTTTACTGGCCCGGCACCTGGCGCGTATCTGCGTGCTGACTTCGAGCGCCCGAGGGAGCCTGTCTCGTTTTCGCTGCTTGGTGAGTGGCATTGCGAATACCCGGGCGGTCCTAGTCTTTTCGCGCTGGCAGACATCGCAGCGGACATTCTCGGCGTCGGTGGCTTCTATGGCCTTGGTACGGCGCGACGCATCAACTGAAAAAGCGCGGGCCGCGCGATGACGCGGCCGCCGATTGAACATCCAACGGGGAAGCATATGAAACTGACTAAGGCACAAACTAAGTCGATGGCAGAAGTGAACCGGCTTGTCGCCCTTGACCGTCGATTGACGGAGGATGAACGTCTGTTCGTGCTCGAAAATTTTCAGGAAGGGGCGAATCACGATAACAGCGCGATGGGTGCGTTTTTCACGCCGTGGGGTCTCGCCCGTGATTTTTCCATCGAAGTGCCGAGCGGTTGTGACTCGATTGTCGATCTGTGCGCCGGGATCGGCTCCCTCGCGTACGCCTGCGAAGGCAAAGCGAAATCAATCGTATGCGTCGAGCGTTGCGCAGAATATGTGCGCGTTGGTCGAAAGGTAGCCCCCGATGCGATCTGGATTCACGCGGACGTATTTGGCGACTGGTGGAAAGAGTTCGACCGGTTCGACGCGGCGATTTCTAATCCACCGTTTGGCCGCGTGAGAGCCGACGGTTACGACGGTCGTTACAAGGGCGCAGAGTTCGAATACAAGGTAATCGAACTGGCCTCGCGCATCGCGCGATGGGGGACGTTCATTGTGCCGCAGATGTCCGCACCGTTTCGCTATTCCGGAAAGCGGGACTATCAGGAGAGCATCACCGACAAGTGCCGCAAATTCCTGGATCAAACGGCGATATCGCTCGACGCCAATTGCGGAATCGACACGGAGACCTATCGCAACGATTGGCACGGTGTCTCGCCGGTGTGTGAGGTTGTGGTCTGCGATTTCGAATCCGTTGAACAGGAAGAGCCGGCAGACATTCCCACAGCGCAGCCGGTTTCGATGGCCCAGCCGCTAAGCCAGCTCGATCTGTTCGCGATGGCGGCCTGATTGCAGACGCCCGCTATCCGGCGGGCGTAAACACCATGCACTGATATTGCTCGAAAGGAGAAACCATGCCGTACCAGCAGATTTTCGTCAGTCCCGAGCTGTTCGCGGAACACAACGGCGTGAAGGTGTATCGCCGCTATCTTGATGATGACGTTGAACAGGGGCCGATGGAATACTGGTTCACGACTTCGTATGCGAAAGGGGAGGGGTCGGGCTTCAACTTCGATGTCAGGGAATTGATAGAGGGTCTCCCCGTCGACACAGACGAAGACAAAAGGCGGATCATCGTCGGCGCCCTTGAACGCGGCATCATCAAGATCGCGGAGGACAATCTGGGTCCCCAGCTGGAAGAGCGCTCACAGGACGCGGACACCGACGACGAACCGCTGGCACCGTTTCCCACACCGGACATGTTCAACCATTTCCCTGTCCTCTAGTGTTGTTAGATTGGGATCTGATTGCCCAACGCCGGCCGAGTGCCGGCGTTTCTATTTCCGGTACCGCCGCAGCCATCCAGCCGGGACGCGGCATCTTGCGCGCCAGGCTGCGCCCGTCACGCAAGCTGACGACCTCGCGTCCCGGTGAACATGCACCCCCGCTCTTGGGACTGCGCCGCGTCCCGCGGACTTGCCCCGGCGCGTGCCATCCCCTCCAGCCTCGCTGCCTGCAGCAGCTCGGTGAGCGCGCTCGCCGCGCGGGGCGTTTCGCTTCGTCGGGCAGCAGCTCTCAGTGCCGAATTCCCGTCCCCCTCGTTCGCCGTCCTTTTCTCGCGATCGTAGCCACGTCCTGCGCTGCGTCAAGGCGCGCGGGGCCGTGTCAGTCGCTGCGCTCCATCCCGCCCCACACCCCGCGCTTGAATCCTTGACCCAGCTACGGCCGCGTCTCCTTTGATCGTGGGACGACGAACTCAGGGGAACGGCGGCAACGGCGAGAGACGCCGCCGACTCAGCAGAAACATCTTTCACGCCGGGACTCGGAATCTAGGGGCCCGGTCAGCTCAACCCGTAGGGAGAACGAGACATGTCCGATGCAGTGCAACCCATCGACTCGGCGACGCTTTCGCGCAAGCAGAAGCTGGCCATCATTTACCGGCACGAACACCGCGACTACAAGGGCAAGGCTGGCCCGCAATGGGGAAAGCATGCAGGCGAGAAAACCATCATGGTGAACGAGAACGGCGGAAGCGTTCTGACGTTGCTCGAAACCCTCAGCGATGAGCAGATCGCGGACAAGCTGCCGTATGCACTGAAGCTGGAAGCGAAGCGACTGGCGAAGGCCGCAGCCGAAAAGGCGGGCAAGCAATGAGCCAGCGCGCACCGATTGAAACCACCGTCCACGACCATGACGGCGAAGTACTGCGCTACACGTTGAAGGCAACCGGGCAGTCAAGCGAACGCCTCGGCGCTTGCGAGGTATGCGGCCAGCACGTCAGCGAAGTCTATTTGCAGCGGGGCATGAAGATGTTTGAGCGGCCTACCTCGATCGCTGCGCGCCGATTCGGCTGGACGTATCACGGCATGGCTGACGTTTTCGGACACGCCGATTGTCTCGTCGGTCGGCGCAAAGGCGTGGAAGTCATGACGGTGCCGACCAACCATGACGACGCGAATTTCCGGCAGGAAATTAACGGTGTGGACGTCCTGATCGGACGGGACGCGGAAGGCTTCAAGGCGTACATAGCGGACCGTTACGAAGGGCTGTTCACGACCTTGCTGCGCGCGTACCAGTTTGCGGCGACGGCTGCTAACCACCCCGAGCGCCGCCGCCCCATCACAGCAGGACTCTAACCATTGGACGGGACCGCCAAGGCGGTCCACGGAGCCTACACCATGAATGCACCCGCAAATGTTCTGGTCAGCTTTCCCGACCGTACAGACGCCGATTTTGACGGCCTGTCGTACCTTGAAAACGAGCTTTCCAATCACGGCATCGCGGCGACGTTGCGCGCACTGGATGACGCTGAAGCAGGGCACCTGCAACGCGGCGCCGCGCTTCTGGCTGTCGTGCGCGACGCGGTTCGACTGATGCCGCTGGGAACCGCGAAGCGCGCCGAGTGGCTTCAGCGCGCATCGGACGCTTTGGCGGGCACACCAGAGACCGCCTCGATCCCGACGATTGGCACCGCCCACCTATCGCGCCAGACGCTCGACCTACTCGAAAGAGAGGGCGATTCGATCCCGTGGTGTTATTGCGGCCCGTATGAATTTGGCTTCTTTGTCTCTGTGCCGACTGCGGAAACGATCGCCATCATGCGGCCGTGCGAGCCACCGCCGGACGACCTCGGCGACCTGTGGGCGTGGGCACGCGGCGAAGGTTTTCAGTGGGTCAGGCTCGATTCGGACGCCGATCATGTCCCGAACCTACCTGTATTTGAGCATCCTTAACTGATGTTGTGGGGCCGATATCGACCCCGTTGGGAGAACGACAATGACAACCGAAACACGTCGAGTAACGCGCGGCGAAGCCGTCAGTCTCGAACCAAAATGGAAGGCGTTGATGCCTATCATGCTCGCTGCGCTGGAAAACGGCACAGACGTAGGCAAGGCGAATGCGCGGCGCAGCCTGACAGAACTGGCCACGAAGGTTGATGCCGCACACGACATGCACAGGCGCATGCGTGCGGCGCTCGACGCGCTGGCGAAAGCATGGCCGAAGGCCTTTGGACTGACCACGGCTGAGCACGCCGCATTGATCGAAGCGGCGGAGGTGATCGCGCTCACCGCACCACAACCGCTCGACTCGCGCGGCGATAGCAGTCAGGGCGCGCAGCCTGAGACCAGGTTGAGTGCAAAGCTGGACGAGAAGACACGCGAATATTTTGAGTCGGTTCTTAGCAACGACGAGGCCGCGTCAGACGAGGAACTGATCCAGCTATTCGTCACGGAATCGGGCGTATCACTCGACGATGCAACCGCCATCGTTGCGCGGCGGATGGACTTTCTGAACTTCATGCCGACGAACGAGCATCCCCGTCTCACGTGGTAATCGCATCAGGTTGCACGTCCGACGCCGGCCGAGTGCCGGCGTTGTCGCTTCTGGTGCCGCCGCAATCCAGCCGGGACGCGGCATCTTGCGCGCCAGGCTGCGCCCGTCACGCAAGCTGACGACCTCGCGTCCCGGTGAACATGCACCCCCGCTCTTGGGACTGCGCCGCGTCCCGCGGACTTGCCCCGGCGCGTGCCATCCCCTCCAGCCTCGCTGCCTGCAGCAGCTCGGTGAGCGCGCTCGCCGCGCGGGGCGTTTCGCTTCGTCGGGCAGCAGCTCTCAGTGCCGAATTCCCGTCCCCCTCGTTCGCCGTCCTTTTCTCGCGATCGTAGCCACGTCCTGCGCTGCGTCAAGGCGCGCGGGGCCGTGTCAGTCGCTGCGCTCCATCCCGCCCCAGCACCCCACGCTTGAATCCTTGACCCAGCTACGGCCGCGTCTCCTTTGATCGCGGGACGACGAACTCAGGGGAACGGCGGCAACGGCGAGAGACGCCGCCGACTCAGCAGAAACATCTTTCACGCCGGGACTCGGAATCTAGGGATCCGGTCAGCACAAACCGCAGCACCAACGACAAGGGGAAATGCCTTGGTAGAAAGCATCGAAGTTGGACCCGGCCCATGCGACGAAGAGTCAGCGGACATCGGCAAGGCCGATTTCCCGGAACGAAATCGGGCCGAGTGCAGGGCGTTCATCAATCTGATCAAACGCGTGCTCGGTGAGCCGCCCGAGGGGGCATTGCTCTATACCAAGAGCAACCACGGCCACGACTACGGCACGTATCGCGAGGTCGCGGTGAAGATCACGGCGACCAACGCGGATGAGCGCGAGGCAGCGTATGAGTACGCGTATCGTTGCGAAGGAAACTCGCCGACCGCATGGGATGATGAAGCCCGCGCCGAACTCGCGCAAGCCGGTTTCCCGGTCAGTGTGGAGGCCTGAGCCATGTTTCATACCATCGGCTACAAGGGACACTACATTCACCTGTCATACGTCGATCGCGTCGAGAAGATCGAGGCGCAGATCGTTGACGCGTCCGGCGGATTCGTCCTGAAAAGTCGCCGGACGCTGATCGGCGCCAAACGCGCTATCACGCGCCATATTCAGGCCAGCGGGACGCCCGCCAACTGCCGTTAGGGGAACGCTATGCGCTTCAAACGGCAGGAACGGTATGAGTTTCGCGATACCGGCCGCAAACGCGCTGCATTCGCTCGGAAGCAGCGTAAAGAGCGGGAGGCGCTCCCGCTTTTCGCGGACCAGATCGAGGCAGAGCAGATCACCGTTGATGAAGAGATGGAGCAGCGTCAACGGCAATGGGCGCGTCAGACGGTGACAGAGCGAGCCAGACGCGCGGAAGATTGGCGCAGGGGGCGCAAGCGGATCCGCGAGTATCCGGAGCCCGTCCGCCGTGCATTGCTCGCCTATTGGCAGCAATGCAAATGGCCAGCGGATCCGAGCTACTTCCTGTCAATGCTCCACATGTACGATAACAATCGTCTGTCGATACAGGTAGCCTAATGCTACAAATGGCGGTACGCATCCGACGCCGGCCGAGTGCCGGCGTTTCTGTTTCCGGTTTCGCCGCAGCCATCCAGCCGGGACGCGGCACCTTGCGCGCCAGGCTCTGCCTGTCACACAAGCTGACGACCTCGCGTCCCGGTGAACATGCACCCCCGCTCTTGGGACTGCGCCGCGTCCCGCGGACTTGCCCCGGCGCGCGCCATCCCCTCCAGCCTCGCTGCCTGCGGCAGCTCGGTAAGCGCGCTCGCCGCGCGGGGCGTTTCGCTTCGTCGGGCAGCAGCTCTCAGTGCCGAAACCCCGTCCCCCTCGTTCGCCGTCCTTTTCTCGCGATCGTAGCCACGCCCTGCGCTGCGTCAAGGCGCGCGGGGCCGTGTCTGTCGCTAGTCGCTCCATCCCGCCCCACACCCCGCGCTTGAATCCTTGACCCAGCTACGGCCGCGTCTCCTTTGATCGCGGGACGACGAACTCAGGGGAACGGCGGCAACGGCGAGAGACGCCGCCGACTCAGCAGAAACATCTTTCACGCCGGGACTTCGGAATCTAGGGGCCCGGTCAGCTTTGAACCGCCAACAGGAGGCAATGATGGTCAAGGAGGGGCGCTCCATCGCAAAGGCTATCGCAGCAGGCAACTATCACCAGATCACGGTGTACAGCACCACCGAATGCGGAACTCGCCGCATCGTGCGCCACTACGATCCGCCCGCTTGCGAATCATTGGACGAGGTTGTTTCGTGCTATCGCGGTCTGTTCGGCACCTTGGCCGAAGGCTTCACCGCAGAAGGTAGCCGCATTGCCGGTGGCTCGATTGGAGGCCGCTTTATTCAGGATGTTTGCGACGTGACGGAGCGCCTTCGATAGGGCTGTCACGCCGTGGATTGCAGTTGGTTTGCCGTTGCGTCATTTCCATCACACAGGAGGCTTCACCATGAAATCGCTTTTTCTCGCTATCGCAGTAGCAGTGCTCTGTGCAGGTTGCGCAACCAGCGTCGGCAACGTCGCCATGAAGGAACAGAGCGCGGAGAGTATCAACGCGCAGATCACTGAAGGCAAGACAACCAAGGCCGAGATTCAAAGCACGCTCGGATCGCCGTCCAAGGTCAGTTTCAACGAAATGGGCGTTGAACAGTGGACGTACGAGTATGCCCGCTCGACCCCCAAAGCAATCAACTTTGTACCGATTGTCTCGGCCTTTGCACGCGGCGCAGACGTTCACAAAAAGCAATTGCTGATCTTGTTTGACGACGCTGGCCGCGTGAAGAAATTCACGTTCTCCGACTCGGTGGACGAGTTGAAGGCGGGATTGCTCGGATGACCGGAAAACACGGCGGGCGAGGGTGCAGCGCCCGCCAACCCTGAAAGGAAAATGATGAAATCAGCAGAAGTGAAAGGCCTTGCAAAGACGCTAGGCGGACCCGAAATGTCCGGCATCGCGCCCGGTGTGCCGGTGGCAGTGCAAACCGCTGCGGGGTGGATGCCCTACATTGTCGGAGCCGAGGGCACGCCGAAGCCGGTCGGCGATGAACCGGTGCCGACCACTGCGGCAGCGCACGCATGCGCAATTGAGTTTTGCGCCAAGCGTTTCGCCGAGATTCTGGCCGACTGGCTCACCCCTGCGGAGCAGGCAGCAGTGGTCGAGCGAAACAGAAGTCAGATGAACCCGCTAGTATGTCATTCCCACGACTTCTGCGACGCCAATATGGCGATGCTTGACGCGCTCCAGAGCGTCGGGATCATTAGCGAGACGTTTTCGAGCTTGCCCGAAGAGGCAATGATCCTTTGGTGTGCTGCGTGGGATGAAGCGAAGCGTAGCGGGTTCTATTTTGAGGTTGCGGGCTAAGACTCGCCCTCGACCTGGCGGTTACTGAAACGGAGCAAGCCTTGCAACTCGATAGCCAGCGCATCCAGACCCGCAACCCGTTGGGGATTTTAGTCGTCTCGTTTAACGTCCTGCGCGACGGAATAGTAGTCGACAACGTCCCCACCCAAAGTCTTGCCTTCGAGCGCATGGATGCCCTTTGGGCCAAACGCCCGGAATCCGACAAGGTTGCCGAACAGCTTTACTCCGGCGACTAACCCCAGCATGACAGGGCACGCAGCGTCGCGCGCCCGCAGCTATCGTGCCGGGGCGCGGCACCTTGCATTCCTGCCTGACGTCAGGCACGCAAGCCGCCCACTTCCGCGCCCCGGAATCTCGAGACGCCCGCTCTTGGGGCTACGCCGCTCCGCGGTCTTGCCCCGGCGCGTGCCATCCCCTCCAGCTTCGCCGCCTGCAGCGGCTCAGTGAGCGCGCTCGCCGCGCGGGGCGTTTTGCCTCGTTGCGTTCCTGCCTGCCGAAATCCCCGTCCCCTGTGTTCCCGTCCTTTTCGCGACAGTAGCTGCTCACGCTTGCCGGTCAAGGCGGGCGGGACCGTGTTGTCGCTTCGCGACTGCCCGCACCACCTCCCGCCCTTGACTCCTTGACCGCCGCACGCTTCACGCTCCTTTTGCCGCGGGACGATGAACTCAGGGGAACGGCGGCAGCTTCGGAAGGAAGCCGTCGACTCGGGAAAACAACTTAGGCCGGGACTTCAGAATCTTGGGGCCCGGCGGTCCCACCACACCATCAATTTTTTCTGTGAGGAACTGCCATGCAAACCGTGAACGCCCAAGATGCCAACGTGAACACCACGGACAACGCGTCCGCCGTCGAACTGCCGAACGCGATTAGCGCCGGGGCGGCAGTCGAAATGATTCCGCTCCGGTCGTTGGTCGAGTCGCCGTACAACCAGCGCAAGAAGGCGCGCACCGAGGCGACTATCTTGGAATTCGCGGACAACATCAGGGCAGTCGGACTGCTGCAGAATCTCGTCGTACATCCGATGAAGAAGCGCGCAAAGAAAGCGCAGACCTATGGCGTTGCCGCTGGCGAGACGCGTCGCCTCGGTCTGCTGTTCAACGTCGAGCGCGGCGACATTACGTCCGACTATCTGGTTCCGTGCAAGGTCATTTCGGAAGCGGACGCAATTCTCACCAGTGCCACGGAGAACGATCTGCGCAAGCCACCGCATCCGGCTGACCAGTTCATCGCATACAAGGCGCTGACAGACGAAGGCCGCAGCCCCGAATTCATTGCGGCGGTGTTCAAGGTTACGCCCAAGACCGTCGCCGGTCACCTGAAACTCGCCAGCGTGTCCCCGAAACTGTTTGAACTGTTTGCGGATGACGAGATGGAGCTTGAACAGATTCAGGCGCTCGCGATGACTGATGACCACCAGACGCAAGAAGCCGTGTGGTTCGGCGCGCAGAGTGATTGGGCGCGTAACCCCCGCGAACTGCGCGCCCGTCTTAAAGGCGACAAGCTGTCGCTGAATGACCGCATGGTGCGCTTCGTTACGGTCGAGGCGTATGAAGCCGCAGGCGGGATGGTCGAGCGCGATCTCTTTTCGGAGAACGACGAAGGGTTCATTTTGAACCGCGACGTGTTGATGCGGGTCTTCGACCAACGAGTCGCCAGCGAAGTCAAAACCATCGAGGCCGAAGGCTGGGCGTGGGTTGAATCGCGCCCGAAATTTGACTACGACGAGCATAACCAGTTCACACAACTCTACGCCCAACCGGCCCCGCTGAACCCGGAGCAACAGCAACACCTCGACGCGCTGCAAAAGCGCCATGACGAAGTAACGGACGCGCTCCAGGCGCATTACGACGTGGACGAGGGGGAGGACGGCCATCTGAGCGACGAGGCGGTCGAAGCGCTCGAAGCCGAGGACAACAAGCTGGCATGCGAACTCGCCGAAATCGAGGAACGCGAAGGTGAATTCACACCCGAGCAGATGAAGGTAAGCGGCGCTATCGTCTACGTGAGCCATAACGGCGGCCTCACGGTGCATCGCGGTCTTGTTCGCCGGGAAGATCGCGAGGAAGCTCGCACGATGATGCAGGATAGCGGTGTCGAGCTTCCACGCAGCATGACGAAGAAGGAAAAGGGCGTTCACTCGGAGAAGCTTCTCCTGAACCTGACCGCTCACCGCACGGCAGCGGTCCAGTCGGCACTCGCGATGAACCCGAATGTTGCGCTGGTCACCCTTGTGCATAAGCTCGCGCTCGATTTCCTCTACACCGGCTATATCGACGGTGTGAGCGTTGTTCAGGTCAGCAGCCGGGAAGCGTTTCACGACATGAGCCGTGCTGCCCCCGAACTGGAGCAGAACGAACACGCGAGCGGACTGCGCGAATACGTCCAGACGTGGCGCAAACTGTTGCCCGAAAACCCGAATGAGCTTTTCGGGTGGCTCCTTGAGCAGCCGCAAGACCGCCTCCTGAACGTCATGTCTGTCTGCACCGCGCTGAGCATCAACGGCGTGAGCCGCAACGAAGCCCCCAACGCAGTCAACGCTATTGCAGGGGCGCTTGACCTCGACCTCTCGGCCTACTGGCAACCGACCCGCGAGAGCTACCTGAACCACGTGTCGAAGGATCGCATCGTCGCGGTGGTCAGCGAGGTGGTCTCGGCGGAAGAAGGCAAACGACTCGCCAAGATGAAGAAGGGCGAAGCGGCGGAAGCTGCTGAAAAGCTGCTCGCTGGCAAGAACTGGTTGCCCGAGTTCATGGCGGCAGCGGAAGTTCATCAGGTTACGTATTACTCGCGCGATCACGATGAACAGGACGACGAGCAGGACGAGGCTGTCGTCGTTGCCAGCGACAACTACGACGCACCGGACGCTGACGACCGAAATGAAATTGTGGAGACACCAGCCGAAGCGAACGCCGACTCGGCACCGTGGCCGTTCCCGAAGGCAGCGGATTTCGAATCGCATGCGCTCGACAATGATCCGGAACCGGTCAGCGTCGTGCGTCCGATCAGCACTGCGCTTGTCCCTGTGTCGCCTGCCGCAGCATGGCCCTTCCCGCCGAGCACCCTGCACGCACGCGTAGCTGAGCAGCGCGCTGCCTGACAACCCCGTTTCTCCCCTCAGGTCTTCGGACCTTTTCGCCCCGCTGATGTGCGGGGTTTTTTTCGTCCGGTCCGGTCGCGTGATCCCAGGCGCCACCCGCGCAAAGTGCGCCGCGGCTCGCCTCCGGTGCGCGCCTGGCGGCGCTCCACACCGTCGGCGAGCCGCGGCGGGAAAGGGCTTCGGCTGCGCCGACACAAGGGGGAACCCCGTTCCGGTTCCCCCTTGGAACCCCTTCCCCCGGCCCTCGAGCACTTACTAAAATTGAATTGTAGTCAGTACAAGAAGTGATTAAAATAAACACGTCGTTTCCTTACGGAACCGACCTAAAAAGACCACACAAGATAGTACGAGGATGACCAACCTCCCGATGCCACTTCTTAAAACCATGCGCGCTGCATTCGCCGCTAACGCGGCGATGCGCGCGCAACTCCATTCAACAAACCCGGCAAGCCATTTCATTTTGACAGCGCTTGCCATTTGGAATACTGAAACTCAGATCTTTCTCCGTTCGGCCGCTATTCAATACAAATATCCAGTCTCAGGTCATGCGGAATTCGACGGCACGTGGTCTGAGTCTGAATGCGTCGCCCGTGACGCTAATCGCGCAACTCTTTTGACGGCCTGAGTTTAGAAAATGCTCAGTTCGATCGTAATAGCATTCTTTGCAGGACGCCTTTCGACACACACTGAGCAATCGACCGCCGTCGTTCAATCAACGTCGAGATTCTCTTCGCGTGCTCTCGCACTGGAATTCCTGACCTGGTCACTCGTCGTTCTCACAGCGAGTGCGCTTTTGTGGGTCGTCGCACCGTACGTCGTATCCGCTGTGCATCGTTTCTGTCCGTCTGCTGGTGCCTACCTGACTCTTACGCCGCCGCACTTTGCAAGCGCTGCTGAATGCAACTGGTTCATCGTTAAACGGGTGATGGTCGGTTACTTCGGATTGTGTGTCGCGGCGCTTCTGGTATTCGCATTCTGGTTCGCAGTTCACCGCAGGTTCTCGGCCAGGCTTCATACCGGCGTCACGCGATGGTCGGTGATCCTTGACGAGCAGGGCGATGAATGAGAAATCTTTTTTGGGGCGTCTTTGCTCCGCAAAGACCGGCTATGTTGCGCTCCGCCCGCATACAGCGCGGGCTATGCGTCGAGCCTCCTGCGGAGTCTCGCCCCTCTCCCTTCGGTCGGGGCCGTCAGCGCCTCGCCGGTCGGTCGCTGTGCTCCCGAAAAACCTCACCATTGGTGAGCGTCGTACCAGTGTTGTAGTAGCTGTGCCCCGGAAGCAGTACTTTGGCCCCGTTCGCGCGGGGCTTTTTTTTCGCTGCGCTCCCCGTTCTGTCGAACGCGCTTTCGAGTCGCGCCTGCTGCGCGAAAAGGCGCTCGCCGCGCGGCCTTCTGCCTCGGCGGATCCCGGTGCCGAAACCCCGCCCCCTGAGTCCTCGCCCACCACCGCGACAGTAGCCATGCCTTCCCAGCAGTCAAGGCGCGCGTGGCCGTGTTGTCGCTTCGCTCCTGCCCGCCCCACACCCCGCGCTTGCTTCCTTGACCGCTGTTCATCCATGTCTCCAATTTGTCGCGGGACGAGGAACTCAGGGGAACGGCGGCAGCTTCGACGGAACCGCTATCTCGGCAGAACACGAAACGCCGGGACTCCAAATCTAGGGGCCCGGTCAGCAATCAACACTGGAAGTCAAACAGACATGTACGCCACCATGAGCCGACGTAATACAACCGCAGAAGATCGCGCGCTTGCTCAGACTCTCGCATCCGCGCGCCAGTCACGTGCGACGCCTCGCCATTCGGTAGGCGGCGTCGCTTCGAAGCTCTCGGCTTCACAGCGCGCTCAGTTGATGGAGCCGGGCCAGCGCCTGTTTCTGGCGGTCCCCGCTGGTGACATCGCGAAGGCACGCGCACTCGGCGCAGAGTTCGACAGCGAGCAGCGTGTTTGCTGGATTCCAAGGTCAGCGGACCGGGCTCCGTTCTCTAAATGGCTACTCGAAGGATCCGCACTGGATTTGGCCGGGATCAACAAAGAGGACGTACTCGACGCGTTTGCGGACGCAATGGAGGACTACGGACTGGAGCGAGAGACCCCGGAACCCGATGGCAAATGGCACAACGTCATGCTGAAGGGTGCCAAGGGCCCGAAAAAGGGCGCATACGTGCTTAATCTGTTCCCTGTCCCGAAGGGCTTCATCCGCAATTTTCTAGGGGATGAAGGCGTATGGCGTTATGACGGTGTTCGCCTGGCACCCGAGCAGCGCGCAGTGCTCAACGCGCAGGCGCGTGAGCGCACGCTTGCTCGCGAGCGTGAAATCGAACGCGAACACACGAAGATCGCCGAAAAGACGGCAAGCATTTTCGAAGGTCTCTCCGAACGGGACGCTGCGCAGCAGGGCTACTGCAGCCGGAAGAAGGTTGGAGGGTACGGTGTGCGCGTAGCGCGCAACGGCGTAGACGATATCGCCGGTCTGCTGAATCTCGAAGAGTTCCGTCCCTCGAAGGAGACTTTTCTGGTAATTCCCGCACGGGACATCGACGGTAGGCTCTGGACGGTGCAGGCAATCTCCGACAGGGCGGACGGCTTGAAGCTCTTTGCCAGCGGTGCGCGCAAGAAAGGCACCTTCCATATCATCGGTGCCGACAGCGTGGCGGCGCTCTGTAAGTGTCCGGCCGTTCTCTTTGCGGAAGGCTATGCGACCGCGGCAAGTCTATTCGAAGCAACGAGCTTGCCGGTTGTTATCGCGTTCGACGCGGACAATCTTGTGGAGGTTGCCAAGCTCCTGCAGTCGCGCCTGCCGCGGCGGCAACCAAAGCTGGTCTGCGCTGACAACGATCAATTCTTCATCGAAAAGACTCTCGCACGGATCCGCCCAATCCTGTCTCAAGGGATCGCTCCAATCGAGACGGTCAAGGTGATCGCCGGGAGCGGGTCGCTCGTGCGTGAGGTGAGCCTCGCGGGCTATCAGGCCGATGGCATCTGGCATGAGACACCGAAGGGTAAATACAAGCTCGAACTGGAAAGCGTTCAGGGGGTCGTGCGAGTAGCTACCGCTCACATCGTCGAGAAGGGACGCACGCACGATGTTCGCCTGATCCTTCGAAACAAGGGCCTCGAATCGGCCCAGGAAGCAGCGCATGCGCTGCGCTGCAAATCTCTGTTGCCGTCGTTCGACTCCGTCGCCGGCAGTCCGACCGACTTCAATGACCTGGCAAACGCAGAGGGCCGCGAACGTGTTGCGGCGTTGATTCAAAGCGTTTTGCCGTTTGACCTCCCCGTCCCAAACGTCCAGCAATGAAGGAGGCTCCATGCCCACGCTTCGCTATTTCCTTGAGCTTACAAGCGCGCAGCGCGCGACAGCCAGTTCGTTGACCGCTAACGGCACGCCCGAAGCGCAGTGCTACGTCCTAGGCGCATCAGGGGAGATCGTCCGCGCCGTCGAATTGAAACCGCTATTCGCGACAGGTGCACTGGCTGCAGGCGAGACGGTCCGGGCACAGCTGGCCAGCGTCGGTCGATCGGAGCTTGAGTTTGCCTTGCGACACGCCACTGGTGACTGGTCTGAGATGACCGCTGACGAGCAGGCTCGAAACATGATCGCGATCGAGCAGGGCGGGGCGGTCCTGTCACGCTTTGAACTTCGCGCGAATCACAGCGTGTATGTCATGACCAACCCCCAGCGCAGCGCGACCACCATTGTTGCGGGCGTTTCACGCCCCGCCGAGTTCGACTAGCCAGCGCTTGCAGCCGTCAGTCAGGAGGAGCCATGTCCAAAGCCCTGCGCATTTCAGTTCAAGCCTTTGCGGATCTGTCCGATAACGAGCTGTCGGACGTGATCGGTGAAGCCTGCGAGCGTTCACGCATCGAGAACCGCATGTACAGCGAAACAGAGCGTGATGCCCATCGCGCCCGCAAACGACGGGCGGCAGACCGCGAACGTGACCAGGCCAACCGCGGCCGCGCAGCGCCGCAGTCGGTTCACGCTGCATAACCACAGGATTACATCAGCCATGAAAGTACGATTTACCTTCGCTTGCATCCTTGCGGCCCTTGCATGCCGCACTGCGATGGCGTCCGCCAGCTGGGCCGAACTGGTTGAGCAGTCCGTTCAGACGCACTCGGCAACAGCGCCAACAGGTCGTGAGAACTGGCATGCCTTCTCGCCCGACGGCATCGGCATGCCAATGGTGATGTACGGCGTGTATTCCGCCCGCCAGTCTATCCATATGCTCGCTTACGTCCTGACATACAGACCGCTGCTCCAGGCGCTCGCACAGAGGGCGCGAGACGGGGTCGCAGTGTCCGTGGTTGTCGACTACAAGGAGAACATTGCAAACGACCGGGACGGCTACATTCGGCGAGGCCTCGCCTACCTCGCGAAATCCGGTGCGACGGTATGCGCGAACGACCAGTTCAAAATGCTGCACGACAAGACGATAATTTTGGACGGCCGCCATGTCCAGACGGGAAGCATCAACTACACGCAGGCCGGTGCACAGACGAACAGCGAAGACGCCGTGATCGAATGGAACGACCTCGCCGGCGCAGCGGCCTTCGAACAGCATTTCCAGTCGCGCCTTGCGACGTGCCGGCCGATCTGAACGAGGTACAAGCATGGCATCGCTCTGCAGCGAGTTTTCGCCACACCAGCCCCAGCTACCGGTTGATCTGCCGCCGGCACTCAACACCGCCGTCATCATTGCGCAGGTGCTTTCCGCGCGTGTGCTGAACGGTCTTCCGGTCCGTCCGACGCAATGGACTACGCTGGGCATTCGCGTGACCGAGTGGCGCGGCCTGCTGGCCGACACCCAACTTTGTCACGACCGGCCGACACGCAGCCATCTGAACGTGCTGACGCAGCTGATGCAAGCCATCCTCGAGGCACACTGCAACGGGGCCGACGCCGGCGCCGACGTCTGGCTCGAGCTGCAGCCGATGGTCCACGCGGCGAACGATCACCTGCAGCGCTTTCCAATGCGGATCCGTAAGGGCTCGTCGTTGCGTCGGCACAGCGCGGCTGTGGCAGGTTCGACCCAGTCTGTTGACCGATGACCGTTTCATAGACTGCCGGTATATCCCGGGCGCGTACAGATCCTCAGTCTGTCCGCGCTTTTTTACGTCCACTTCCTTCGGCGTCGAGGCATGCCTGCGTCCCGGCTGCAGATCGACGAGCAGCAAAGGCAAGAACGAAGAGTCGAGGGGCATTTCCGGGCGATGCCCGGAAACCGCTATGGCGTGCTCCGCTCGCGTTGCGAGCTGCGCATCGAGCCCCTGGCGGGTCTCGACCCTTCGGGCTTTCAGCGCTTGCCTTTCGGCTGACGCCGACCAAAAGGGACTGCGTCCCTTCTGGACATCCAATCCCCTGGAATGATGCGAACTGCGTTCGCATGAAGGGCGCTCGCCGCGCGGCGTTTTTGCCCTCGCGCGGAATCCGGCCACCGCGGGCCAGCCCCCTTAGTTCGTCGTCCTTGTTCGCGACAGTAGGCCACCGCGCTACGTCGTCAAGGCCCGTTCGGGACCGAGTCCTCGCCCTACGGGCTGCGGGCCGCACCACTCCCTCTCTTTTCGCCTTGACGCCTTCGCGCGGCAGCCTCCTTTTGTCGCGGGACGACGAACTAAGGGGACTGGCGGCAGCACGGTAGCAGCTGCCGATCGGGCAAAAACCACCCCTACGAAGGGACTCGGAATCTTGGGTCCCGGTCAGCCTGAAACCCTTAACACCAAAAGGAACGCACATGAAATTCAATCTTCTTCGCCGCATCGCCGCTCACTTTCTCGGTTGCGAGGAAACCGCACAGATCAGCGTGCTGCATACGTGGCGACGTGAAGAAGATGACGTGCGCGCCGTGCGCCTCGAAACGCTGGTTGATGGCGTGACAAAGCGCGTGACCCTGTACCGCCACGCGCCGGGCAGCTGGTCCCCGATGCCGCTCTAAGGAGATAAACAGATGAGCACCTTCGCTAATTCCCTCAAAGCCCGCACTCACTGGGCGCTGCACCGCGTCAGCGTGGTCGCAGGCGATGACAAGACAGCAGCAACGGAATTGCGCCGGGCGCTTGACTACGCCAGGCGCGGCGGGAAGGCGGGTGGCTGGGACGACGAGGACATGTCGTGTCCCGCACTTTTGGCCGACGTCCAGCCGCTTCGTGATGCGTTCATGGATGCATTTGAGGCAGTTCGCGGACGGCGCAGGAAGTTGCGCACGCAGGAGGGTATCGCGGCGGAGCTTGATGCGATGGCCGCAGAGGCGAACCGAGGCTGCGGCCAATCGTACGAATTGTTCACTAGCCGGTTTTCAGACTCTGTGGATGGCTTGCTCGATGAACTCGAATCACCATTTCGGACTGTCGCCCTGGAACTGGCGAAGGGGAGCGGATACGCGACGCCAGAGGAGCGCGAGGAGATGCAACAGGAGATCGCGGCGTCAGGGGGATGCTCCCTTACTGGCATTGATCCGTGGTGCTGTCCGTGCGGGCGGCACGAATAGAAGTGGTTCGCGAAACCCAAGCTTTGCTTTGGCCGCGAGACGGCCGGAGCAGCGATTGACCAAACCCTGCAGAACGACCAACTGGAGCCTGACATGCCGCAAGTCGCCATTGAGCAGATCGAGCGCGCGATCAACATCTGGCGCGCGCGCTGTCCCGCGCCGGAGGGCGGGAATGAGTGCCCCATTCTGTGCGCGGAGGCCCGCGCGCTCGCCGACGTCTACGCATTGATGATTATCGGCCGCAAGTCCGAAATCGACGCCTCGACGTTCACGCCCAAACAAGCAGCCGCATTCACCGCCGCACTCGGCAACCACAAAGCCTGAGAGAGTCCGAATATGAAAATCGCCTGCACCTTGCAACACGAAACCATTTCTGACAAGGACCGGGCTGGCCGCCCGTATACTCTGGCTCTCACCCATTACCGTGAAGCGGAGACCGGCCAACTGATTCGCACCCGGGGCCGAGTCATTAACGCCATGAGCGCACCGAACCCGACGCCCAGCGCAACCGCTGAGGAAGACAGGCCGCAGCCCGCAACGAGCCAGGCTAATTTCTCCGAAACGGGCGTATACCTTGACTCACAGCAGAACCCGGCGTTCCGGCTGTCCTTTGGTTGGAGTCAATACGCAGCAAAGACCACGGAGGTACTGGCCGTTGGTGAGAGTGGTGTTTGCGTCATCGCTCTGACGCCTGCGCAGTTCGACGCCGAATTCACTGCATCCAGTGTTCCCGAGCGGATCGCTGCACACGCATTGAACAGCCTTGCGCGCGAAAGGGGAATTACGCGCGAGGCTCGACATGCTCTGCTTTTCCATCGGAATGCGCCTGCGTGGCGGTTGCGACTCTCGGTGTATGAGCTTGCCGCGCGGGCTTTCGTGCATCGCCTATATACGAACTTCTTTTGAGGCCACTCGCCCATGACTTTCTACACCTACGAGGACGCGTGCGAAGGCACTATTACGCGCGCAGAAGCCGAAGCCGAAATAGCCAAACACGACTGCGAGGGCGGGTTTAAGGCTTTTCTTGCGGAGGTCGGCGACCGCGCGGAATACCTTGGTAAGGAAGTTCTCGACTGGCTTGGTTATTGAGGCAATCATGAGATTCAATCCCGTCTTCGATCCGGAACAGTTGCACGACTCGCTTACCGGAGCGCCGCTCGCAGGCGTCGCGCCTGCGGAACTCTTCCGCTGCGCGCGGTGCACCGCGACGTACCGGGCAGATAGCGTGCAGTCCCTGCGCAATGAAAACGGCGGCGCATGCGTCGCATGCTCTGCTGTCGGCACCGTTAAATCGGTCCTTGACCAGCCGGACGCAACAGACAGCGCAGTCCTGGCGGCTAAGGTCTACGCCAGCCGATCCGGCATCAAATTGATCGCCAAGGCGGCCAAAGCAGGGGAACCTGACTTGTTGGCCGGAAACGAACGAGCAGTATTTTTGCTCAAAGACCTGAGCGGCGCGGTCCTGGCTGAAGTCGCGCCGCAGGACACGTGGACACATGAGGCGCTGTTCGCACTGGTCGATAGCAGGGCAACTATCCAGCACGTCGCGCAAAGTGGCGGCGCTGATGCGTATCTTGGCAGCGTTTGGATAGGCGGGACAGAAGTCTAGGAGCGAAGGTCCGCCATGCGGGCCTTTTTCCTTGCAGCAGCAATTTCGATGGCGGTCGTATCCAGCCGGACCGGGGCACGCAGCGCGCCAGGCGTTTGCCTGTCACGCTACGTGCAAGCGTCCCGCTCCGGAATCAGAGAAGGTACGCTCTAGGGGCTTCGCCCCGGCGCTGGCCACCCAACAGTGCCGCAAGCGGCATGAATGGAACGCAACCCGCTGACGCGGGATGACGGCGGGTCCCGCGTCGTCGTCAACCCTGGCGGATACAGCGTGAATTGGACCTGGCGCGCGGCTAGGCGTCGACACCTGTATTGCACGCAATTGCCTGGCTCCAGGCTCCCTGTAGCAGCCGTTGCCCATCGCCGTTTCCGTTTTAAGCGCGATCGCCAGTTCGACGGCCCGACAAATTCGACCTTGTTGCGGCCCGCGGCCGCAACAACCAGGTGCGCGTACTCGTCGGTTTTCCGCTGGTAGCTGTCGGTCGATCGCTCTTGAATCACGCGGAATTGGCGTCAAGGTCTATGGCTTCCGCAAGCGTGCCGCCGACACCATACGCATCAAGAGCAAATGCACAAACGAAGAGTCGAGGGGCATTTCCGGGCGATGCCCGGAAACCGCTATGGCGTGCTCCGCTCGCGTTGCGAGCTGCGCATCGAGCCCCTGGCGGGTCTCGACCCTTCGGGCTTTCAGCGCTTGCCTTTCGGCTGACGCCGACCAAAAGGGACTGCGTCCCTTCTGGACATCCAATGCCCTGGAGTGATGCGAACTTCGTTCGCATGAAGGGCGCTCGCCGCGCGGCGTTGTTACCCTCGCGCGGAATCCGGCCACCGCGGGCCAGCCCCCTTAGTTCGTCGTCCTTGTTCGCGACAGTAGGCCACCGCGCTACGTCGTCAAGGCCCGTTCGGGACCGAGTCCTCGCCCTGCGGGCTGCGGGCCGCACCACTCCCTCTCTTTTCGCCTTGACGCCTTCGCGCGGCAGCCTCCTTTTGTCGCGGGACGACGAACTAAGGGGACTGGCGGCAGCACGGTAGCAGCTGCCGATCGGGCAAAAACCACCCCTACGAAGGGACTCGGAATCTTGGGTCCCGGTCAGCTAAACACCAAACTGGAGAAACTGATGCTCTTGACCGAAAAGCGGCATACCCGGTGCCGGACCCTTCGCGGGAGAGTCCTGAATACCACCCGCTACGCGCGAATGCTGCGCGAATGGCCCCGGCAGGACGCCAATGCAACGCGCATCAATCAGCATCGCAGTGCCCCGAAAAATGGTCTCGCGGTCCGCATTGAATACATGAGCGGACGCTGGGTCTTCCGACCGGTGCGCGACGAAGGCCACGCACAGCGCGTCGTGCGCCGGACAGGTCTCGCTAGAACCATGCGGCTCTCTCAGCCGGTCAAGATGATCCGCTCGATCGCCCACCTCTGACAGCGTGCGCGCCCCGCTAATTGGGCGCAACAACACGATTTAGTAACGCACGATGACCATGAAAAATACCCTTCTCCGCCGCATCGCCGCTCACCTTCTCGGTGCAGATATTTCCGCGACGTTCCACGTGCTGCACACGTGGCGCCGCCCGGAGGATGACGTGCGCGCCGTGCGTCTGGAAGCGCTGGTTGATGGCGTGAAAAAGCGCGTGACGCTCTACCGTCACACCCCCGGCACCTGGTCCACGATGCCCCTCTAAGCAACAGCGCGGCGCTGGCGAAACCGGACAGCGCCGACCCAAACCGGACCAACTGGAGACCGACATGAGCCGTATCGAATCCCCTTCAGCGTTGCATCGCGCCGACAAACGATCCGCGCATTGGACACTGAACATGCTCAACCCTAGCGCAGCGGAACTGCTGCGCAGTGCGGAATACGTTTGCAGTCTCGACGAGTCGTTGCCTGACTACACCGCGATCCACTATCACCGGAACTCGAAGCATGTGAATGCGACGATTTATCCGATTTCTGTGCTTCGGGCGCGCGGGGCGTTCCTTGCCGAATTGGCGAAGTCGGCTGGATGCCGGGATGCGTGGGATCAGCGCTACGCGGCGCGCGTCGCAGGGTCGCGCCTCGCCGAGTACACCTCCGCACTCGTTGGGGCAGAAAACCTACAGGGAGCTTGGTCAACGCTCGACCTTGCAAGCGTAACCGATCGCCCCTTGATCGTTCGGGGCATCATTGAAGGCTATCGCGACTGGCAAAATTCGTGCTACAGCGAGGACGAGGAGCGCTTTCCAGGAGGCGAGGAAGCACGCGCTAACACAAAGGCCAGGGCTCAGCGCCTGCAGCAGTTAATCAGCTTCCTTGCGCTTCGCCGTGCACTTTCGAAGATGGCACCGACTGAGCGCAACAGTGCATTTTCACTTGCACTCGCTGCGCGGGTTGCGTGGGCGAATTCTTCGATTGCGCTGACCGCCAGCGAAGGGAAGGCTTGCTTAAAGGCAACGGATTACGCCGACGAAGCGTCCGCGCTTGCCTATCACCTGGGGACGCTCTCCGAACCAGATGCCATGATGCCGGAACTGGTCTCGGATGTCGCGGAACTGATCCAGGCGTGGAGCGATGGATTCGGAAGTTACCCGATGTCCAGCTATGCGCGAGATGCAGTTACGGTATGACCTCGCGCAAGGACCGGCGGGGTGCCGGTCCGTGGTGAATACATTTGCCCCCGGAGAAAGGTCTATGTCAAGCGCGTTCGATCTGCAATTACTTGCCCGCACGGAGCTTGCGCGTTTCAGGTGCAGCTTAGGCAACGAGCACCTGTACGACGCTCAGGCTCTAGCCTATGAGAGCGGTCATCGAGGGGATAGGGCGACCGACTTTATCAGGCGGGAACCAGTGCTTAAATCCGCTTTTGAAGTCGGACAGACTGACGGACTGCTGGATCGACTGGCCGACGAAGCAATTGCCAAGATGCCGTTCTAGCCGCATCGTCAGGCGGCCAGAAATTGCGCATGCGAAAAAATCACGGCGCTCTGACTTGCCGTGCGCCGAGCGCAGCAGGCGACCCTGAGCCGACAGGGTGCCAACCCGATCACCGCGATAGGTGTGACCATCGGACCGCGGCGTGTGCCGGGTGGCTTCTGCGCTTCGCTCCAAAGCCACCCGGCACACGCCGCTTCAGCACTCGCGATTTTGAGCAATGCATTGCTCAAAATAGGTTCGTCCGATCTGCCTCCCGGCGCTTGCGCGCCGCTCGCCAGATCTACCGCACGAGTAGCCGCTGCGCGCCGCATTGCGATGCAATGCCCGGCACTCGCGTTTCCACGCTCAGGAGCGCCTTGCGCTCCATCTCCTACCAACCCCGACGAAACACTCCCCGCCACGCATGCGTGATATTCCCGTCATGCATGGTCTGTCGAGGCCGAGCCGAAAAGCCGCACTCCAGCTTCCGGCTGTACCAGTCCGGAAGCGAGATTTAGTGTGACTTCGCTCCGGCTCCGCTGTCGCCGCGCTTCGCGATGGTGAAATGGAAACCGCGCCCGGCCGTTACGGTCATGGCTCTCGCCATTCCCTAAACGACCGGGCGCGGTTAGTGGACCGCTCGGGCTGTCGCTACTGGACGTCCCGCACTTACCACAAGCCCCACCGCACCCCGCTTTGCCGAGTTGTCCACAACAAACAGCGTTGTGGACAACTCTCGCGGCGTCCGGCTCTTGCGATTCAGGGAGAATCGCGGCCGTCCGTGCGGTGCCGTGGATTTGTGGAAACTGCTATGCCGCTTGGGCTGCGGGCTGCTGTTGAACAGACGCGCCTTTATCGGCGGCCGGCGACTCGCTTGCACTCGACGCGGCCATACCGACAAGCGCTTTCAACTTCGGCAAGACTTTTCGCCACTGCTCGACATCAACTGTATCGAGACGCTCAGCTTTGAACAGATCGGAAATCGCCTTTCGGTTCTTTTCAAGGTTTTCCTTTTCTTCACGCCGCGCCTGTTCTTTCAGTGTTGCGAGGTTCCTCTCAGCTTCGGCGATTCTCTCACTGATAGACACTGCCGGTCGGCGGCCGCGGGGCTTCTTCGTTTGTTCAGATTGTGTGGTCATTTGAGTTCTCCTATAGTGACAGTGGAGTTGGGAAATTCCGGTCTCCGTGCGCCGAAGCATCATGGCTTTTTCACGCGAAAATTGCAATTCCCGGAATTTCCCTACGGGGGCCGTCCTCGCCTTTTCTCCTATTCGAGCGGCAGTGGAAAAGTCAAAGCCGCCCCAACCAAGAGCACACACATTACTCACGTAACGTGAACACGTCAAAACCATCGCAAGCGCATGTTTTAACGGTATAATTTGCGTTAACACGTACCTATAAAGACAAAGACCAAAAGCAGACAAGAAGAAAAGAAAAGTTCAATAGAATCAGTTAGTAGTGCAGCGTTAACAATTGTTTACGCTGGTAGGCAAAACATCTCACTTTGCATCGGGGGCTCAATGCGAGAAAACGTGGTCGCCACTCGTCTGGATGACGACAGTAACGAGCAATTCACGGCGCTTGCTCGCTCGAAGGGAATGACTAAATCAGCGCTCGCGCATATGTTTATCCTGGATGGTATTGCGCAATTTGACCGGCGGAATGACGCGCTGCTAGATCGCGTCGAGGCATTGATTAATCTGGTTACGAAATCCAATGTTCTCGCCGCAAGCGCCGTGGTGTCAGCGGCACTTCCGCCTGGAGTTGGCGGAACGCTGGATGACGCAATCAAGGCGCAAATGCGGACTCACATCGCGGAGGCCGTGAGACTTGGCCATAACATCAGTTCGACGTACGACAAAGGCACCTTCAGGCCGGGAGGCGACAATGTTCCTTCCAATTGAAGTGCAGTCAGTCAACAACGCGGGGCAGTTGAAGGCCGGAGAGTATGCCGTCCACTGCGCCGTCTACGCCTCGCCTGATCAGAAATCGACGGTTCTGCACTATGAGTACAAGCGTGCCGGTTTGGCTGATGCGGAGGCCTGCGACGTACTGTTCATTGACGGAGCCGGCGCGGTCAGAGTGTGCGATTTCATTCGCATGCCAGATCGCAGCTGGCGCGATAGCTTCGGCGCGCGTGCTGATTCCCTGCTGGCCTTACTTCCTCCAGAAATAGCCGAATACCGGTTAGTGGACGAGCGTGCATTGCCTTCGCAGATCGTGGGAGACCCCAAGTGAAAGATAAAGTCATTTCCGACGCGGGAGCGGGCCGGGCGCTATTCCTTACCCGGATGAAGCTGACGTTGCATGCGGTTTCCATGGCGTTGTGGGCTGGTGCACTGCCGGGCTTGCTTGTTCCTCTGGTTCTCTGGCTTAGCTGCCTTTCACCGAAGGACGTAGACCTGGTCAAGGAGAATATCGTCTCTCACATGGTCAGCGATACGACGCCACGGAAATGGAAAATCCGGGACGAGGCGGGCGTGAGGAAGGTGTTGACGGTTGTGCGAGCGGACGGCAGTGAAGTTCAGTTGCTAACCCCAGCACAATTTCGGAGTGTCACGCAGTCGCTTTCACGTCCGATTACGGTTTTCGGCTACGTTGTGCTGGCTAGTCTGGTGACGGCAGTTCTGGGTTATATGTCGATCTGGTGGTCCCTGAGTCGGGTCGGGAAGAACGCTCGCGAGAATAAGCGCATCGACGGCGCGAAGGATCTGGTTGAGCCAAAAGAGCTTTCGGCACTGGTGCGCAAGGAGGAGCCGGGTTCTTACCGGGTTCTGGATGTCGCGTTACCGCGCAGCGCCCTGATGCAGGGGGTTCTGTTTCAGGGTGCGCAGGGCACCGGGAAGTCGCTCGGGATGCATGACCTGATGTTGCAGGCATTCGCGCGCAAGCGGAAGTGCGTGATCTATGACCCAAGCGGCGAGTACTTCCGCGCGTACTATCGCCCAGGAAAGGACCATTTTTTCAATCCGGCGTTGCTCGGGTCGGTGCCGTGGTCGATCTTTGCTGAGCTTGTCTACGCCTACGATGCAAATACGCTGGCGCAGGCATTTCTGCCGCCGAAGGCCGGCGTCGTGCACGGGGCAAGCGCATTCTTCGAGGACGCGGCGCGTGCGCTGTTCTCTGTGATTCTTCTGCGTCTCGCGCAACGCGGCGCGCAGCATACCCGCCTCATTGCGGACGCGTTTCTGGATATGCCCGACGACGAAATGGACTTGCTGATCAAGAAATCGGTTGCAAGCTCTGCGGTCGGCGGGGACTCGAAGGGGCAGCGTCAAGGCGTTATCAGTTCGATTGCGATTTACCTTGATGGCATTGCTGCCGTCCAGGAGGGTACGTGGTCTATTCGGGATTTTATCGACGCTGATGACGATGCGCGTTTCTTTATTCTCAGCACGGACGACACCGAGGCGATGTTCACGCCGCTGTATCGCTTATTGCTGACCGTCTCCTTCGCAGTGATCGCCGCCAAGCAGGAGATCGTGCACGAGGACAAGTATTTCTATTTCCTCGACGAGGTCGCCAAGCTGGGCGATATCAAGCTTGACGAAGTACAGGCAGAGCTGCGGAAGTATGGTGTTTGCGTCGCAGCGGGGATACAGAGTGATAAACAGCTCGTTACGTCCATGGGTCAGGATCGCGGGGAAACCGTCCTCAACTGCTTTAACACGGTCGTCATGCTGCGTGCCAACGAGCCGAACACGGCCAAACGCATGGCTGACCGGCTTGGGAAACGGGATATGGCGGTCGTTGGAAACGGTCAGGCGCTTGCCGTAACTGATTGGCGGGACGGCGGTACGCTGAATCAGAACGAACAGGAAAAATGGCTGGTGCACCCGGCGAAAATCGGGCAAATGAAGAACTGCACGGCCTATATCCGCCTGCCCGGGGACTATCCCGCAACATTCGTGGATTACCGGAACTGGTTGCCGCGGTGGTATCGACCCTGGCCGCGCGTCGCTCGTTTCAAGGCAATCCAGCCGACGCCCCCGCGTGACGAGAAATTCCGGGTGGTCCGCGCCGAGGGTCAGGATGCGCTTGCGAGCGTGCGGGCCGAAGCCGAGCTGCAGCGCGCGGAGGCCGCACGGCTCGCAGAGGAGGAAAAGCGGGCCGACGCTGCCCGCGCAGCTGAGGCGAAAGAAGCCATCGAACGGGACGGCATCTGGGTCGTGAAGGACATGGAGACCGGCGAGCTTGAAGAGACCTACGGCTTTGAGGGCGGGAATTCGTCCGGCCGGGGAAAACGGACAGAAAAGGCGTCAGCGGATGAGGGGGGGCTTTTTCAATGAAATCGCTATTTATCAAATGGCTGGTGATTACCGGCGGTCTGCTGGTTGCAGTGTTCTGCTTCCTGTCCCATGAGATCTGGACCATCGGCTCAGAGTGGGTTTCGTCCGCTGATGCCGGTCAGCCGACTCTGCTTGATTCCGATTTAGGATCGGTGCGGGAGGTCAAGTTTGTTGACGAGAGCGCCAGTATTGCGCAGGTCAGGGTCACCAAGTTGGCCGTCGTTTCTCACAGCGGCAACAGTGCAACGGTCGGCATTAAATTGGCCAGCAGCGCACCGACTCAGGTGTATCCGAGTCTGCGCATTTTCATGAAATCGGGTGACCGGATCAATCGCACGGTGGTGCTTGGTCCTACGCAATACGCGCATGGGAGCAATCTGACGGACGAGGAGGTTCGGATTCCCCTGACGCTGGAGGCCGGTGAAACCGGCTTCACGGCGGAAGCGATTTCGGCCGCTGCGGGAGACGTCAAATGATTTCGATGACGCACATTTCCGGGTCTGGAGTAGGGAACGCCGCGCGCTATCACGATAAATCCTTCACTCAGGACGCGGGCCAGAAAGCAGACAATTATTACGTGAACGAGAAGGCGTCTGCGCATTGGGAAGGGCGTGGAGCTGAACTGCTTGGTATCAAAGGTAAGGAGGTCGAGCGGGAGCATTTCGTCAATTTTCTGAACGGCAAGCTGGTCAACCCGGTAACAGGCGAACTTCAGGATCTGGCGGACAACAGCAAGGGCGAGGATCGACGGGCGGGCATGGACTTCACGATTGCGCCGTCAAAGAGCGTTTCCATCGCTGGACTTGTCGGCAAGGACGATCGCGTAGTGGCCGCGCATCTGCAAGCCAACGCGCGCGCGATGGCTTGGCTTGAAAAGCACGCAGCTGTTATTCGCGTCAAGGACGAGAATGGACGCAACAAGCCGGTCCTCGCCAAGAATCTGCTTTACGCGACGGTCATGCATGAGACCAATCGCGAGAATGAGCCGCAGATCCACAGTCACAACGTAATCGTGTCGGCAGTCTTTGATGAGAAAAACCAGAAATGGCGCAGCCTCACGAATGACCAGATGCTCAACCTTCGATCAAAGGCCGACGTCATCTACAAGGCCGAGCTGGCGAAGGGTTTGAAGCAGGCAGGTTACGAGCTGGAATATGCGACCAATGGCGTGGACTTTGAGATCAAGGGTTTCACGGCGGAGCATATAGAGACGTATGCGACGCGCAAGGCTCAGATCAAGGAAGCGCTGATAAAACGTGGGATCGAACCTGGTGACGCCAGTTTTGATGCGCGTCAGACCGCAGCCCTGGACAGCCGTTCGGCGAAGCATGAGCTGCCGCGTGACGCACTCCAGGCTATCTGGCAGGAAACCGGCCGTGACGCTGGATTTAACATCGAAAGCATCGTGAATGCGGCGCGTGAGAGGTCCGGTCAGTCAACCGTCGAACGCTCGATCGACGGTGCCCGGGTGCCGGAAAATAGCCAGCAACAGACAGGCGAACAGACAGCTGAACGTTCGGGCGCGACCAGTGCACGCGACGTGGAAGAGGTGGATCGAAAGGCCGCGCTGCGGGCAGTTTCATGGGCGGTCGAGCACATGTCTGAGCGCGAGCAGGCATTCAGTCTGGCCGATCTCGAGGTGACGGCGGTGAAGTTCAGCCGCGGCGGTATTGATGACGTCGACTGGGCCGTGGCCCAGCATGTAAAGAACCACCTGATTGTCGAACGCGGCACCGCCCCCGACGGCTCGTTGCTGTATACCACGCACAAGGCGATCGACAGCGAAATGCGGCTCGTCGAGAACATCCGCGCCGGTATGGGGAAGAACCATGTCGTTCTGACTGATCGCGCAGAGTTTGAGGCTGCGATCAAAGCTTTCGAAGCGAAGAAGGAGTTGGAGACCGGAGCGCCGTTCAAACTGTCCAGGGAGCAGGTCACGGCAGCGCGTAACGTGCTGATGCACCTCGATTCCATTCAAGGTATCCAGGGGGAGGCCGGAACCGGCAAGACCGCAGCGCTCGCCATGGTGAACGATGTTGCGAATGCGAAAGGCTGGAATGTCATCGGCGTGGCGACATCGGCGGCCGCGGCAAAGGAACTGGAGGCGGCCAGCGGAATCAAGAGCGACACGGTTGCCGGATACTTTGCCGCGCGCGACACGCGGATCAAGGCGACCGAGCTGCGCCTCGAGGAGCTACGCGCGGCGATGAGCGCGGACACAAAGATCAGGGAAACAGACACTTCCCGGCTTGAGACACGCCGGCTCACAGTCGACGGCGCGGACATCGAATACGGTGAGCATCGTTACACGTTCGACCACCAGCGCGGCGAGGTGTTCAAATCGCCCGACGATTTCCGCAACGCGGTCGGCGCAATGTTGACAGATCTGGCCAACCGCCATCGCGATGTCGCCGTGGACCCCAGTGAGCGCGCTAACACCTTTGCCGGACGTGTCGTCGCCGGCGCGATGAACGTTGCCGTCGACGCCGCGGAGTCACTGGGGCGTCGCTGGATGACGTTCGAACAGGTCGGCACGGTGGAAGCGGTTGCGGCGCGCAATACGCTATACCTGGAAAAAGAAGGAGGCGGCGGCGAACTCCGGCGCGAGTACGAGACGAAGCAGGCCGAGCTGGCCAACCTCAAGCGCTTTGGTAACGCAGAAGGCCGCAAGACACTGATCGTGATGGACGAGTCGTCGCTAACGGGCGCGTTCGACACCGAGAAAATCTCCAACCTCGCGCGCGAAATCGGCGCGCGCGTGGTTTTTCAGGGGGACATCAAACAGCATGGGAGCGTGGCCGCCGGCAAGGCGTTCGAGCAGGCACAGAATTCCGGCATGCACGTTTCGGTCCTGGAGGAAACGCGTCGTTTCGACAAGGCGACTGCCCAAACCAAGCAGGCGTTACATGATATGAAGGCTGGTCGCTATTCGCAGGCGGTCGGCAGGCTGGACACCCTGGAGGTCGAGAACGACGAGCTGGCCAAGGCAGTGGCGATCCGGTATCTCAGCAACATGGAAGAACTGAAGGGGCGTGGCCTTGAACAGCCGAAGGTGGGCGTCGTAGCCATCACGAACAACGACCGGAAGGCGATCAATAGCGAGATTCATAGCCTTCTCGCCAGCAACGGACTCATTTCGGCGACGTCGTTCACCAAGGAACACCTGGATGACCCGAAGCTGACAAAGGCGGAGCAGACGCAAGCGGTGATGTTGCGTGAGAAGCTGGTCGACACATTGATCTTCCGCAAGACGTATCGGGAGATCGGCGTTGAAAAGGGCGACGTACTTTCGGTGCTGGGTTACGACGCGACAGCCAACCGGATCATCGCCAAGAACGCAGTCGGACAGGAGATAACGATCAATCCACAGCGGCAGGACTTCTTTTCCCCGGCCAAGCGGGAAGATCGTGAATATGCGGTCGGTGACCGTGTCGAAACGCGCGCCATTATCCGACTGCCGGAGCAGGAGCTGCAACGCATTTCGAACGGTACGGCCGGCGTGATTACGGAGATTGACGGGCAAGGCGCCAAGGTCAGATGGTCGCGGGACGGCCGTGAATCCTACCTGAAAAACGACGACCTTCGTTTTATCGACCATGCGTACGCCCACACCTCGTACAAGGAGCAGGGGGCGACTAACGATCGTGAGATCATTGCCGTTAGCGCGACCGGCGCGAAGGTCTTCAACCGGCTCGCGGCCTACGTCGCCGCGTCGCGGGCGAAGGACAATACCGAGATCGTAACATCGGACCTGACGACACTCCGAAGGAATGCCGGTCAGGAAGTTGAGAAAACGACGGCCGTCGACTTCACCCACGACGCGAAACGGGATCGTTCATCCGGCCGGGAACAGGCGCGCGAGCAGTCGCACACCAGGCAGCGCGATCAGGCGGGGAACCAGCAGACGAAGGCAGAAAAGGTCAAGGACAGAGGGCGGACCCTGGAGCTGTAATCGGCGACTCTTTCGAGTACTTCAAGACAGACGGCCCGCGATTGCGGGCCGTTTGTCTTTTACGCGCGGCAGGCCGCGTTTAGTGGTGCTGCGTCAAGCTTACGATGGCTGCGATCCCGATCGCAACGAATGCTAGCCACGTGATCCAGCTCGTCTTCTTGGCAAACTTCTGGCGGCCCGTGAGGTCCGTAGAGGTGTTTTCATTTTTCATCAGATGCCTCCTTTTGGCATTTTCCATCAGCTACACATGCGTCCCACATGGCGACGCGTTTTTGAAAATCATCCTTACGCGATTGCTCGATCGCTTCCGGCGTTGTGTCCGCGCCCGTTGCCGAGACGATCGCCTTGATCAATGCTTCCTGCTCTGCCTGCGGGGTTTTGTCGGTCTTGTACGCAATCACGATCTCGCCGGCAACGTCGGATTTGAATTCGATTCGCCGGACGTCAATCGCCTTGTAGGTCGCCGGATCCAGAGCCGGCAATGGCGTCGGCGTCAATGCTGCTCGTGCAGGCCGCGGGATATTGCCGATGTCTTCGGCAAGGCCTGAGTTGGCCATAACCTGTGCGCCGGTCGCCGCGCCAAGTGCATGCGCCGGTATCAGAAGCGACCCAAGCGAAAGTACATTGCCGAAAAAATTGCGCAGGCGCACGCTGCCGGGCAGCGTGCGAGGGTCCCCCTGGCGTAAGACGAACTTCTCGTAATAGTCGGCCTGCGTTTTGGCGAAGCTCGCGTAGTCGGCAGGACTCAATGCGCTCGCGTCGAGAACGTGAAACAGATATGGGTCGTTGCGGACGAGCTTCGTATCCTTTTCTTTGAGTGTTGATTCAACGCCAAGCGTTACGGGATTGTCGCTGACGCCCTGAAGAAGGAGCGGGCTGCCGCGATACCGTGTTCCGTCCAGAACCACGTCGTACGAGACGCGTCGCTCGCGAACCGAATCGAGCGTGGATTCCAGCGTGGAGGTATCGCCCGACCACATGTCGACAGGTCTCACGACGATGATATGCGCGCTCTCCGTGTCGATCTCGACGGGCTGGGCCTGCACCTCGGTTGAACCGAGCGACGCAATTGCGAAAGCGATTGAGGCGACGAGTCGGTTGTGTTTCATCGCGTATTCCTTAGCCCTTGACATTCAGCGTGTGCTTGAGCGCGTCGCATGCGGCTGCTTGCGTTGCGAACGCCCCAACGCTTTCTTTCAGCGTCGCATTTTCTGGCTGAAGCAGTTTTACCTGATCGCGCAGGGACGCCAGTTCAGCCTTGTCGTCGCTGCTTGCCTTGTTTAGCGCGTCGACACGCTTGTCCAGGGCAGTAAGCTTGTCGGACTGTAGCTTGTTCTGCTTTTCCAGCGTTTGCTTGTTCAGGTACAGCAGCGCAGACGAGCCGAGCGACGCGATCAGCGCGGCGACGCCAAGCACCATAAGGACTTTGCGGAGGATGATTTTGGCCTTGTTCATGTTCTTGTATTCGAGTTGGTTAATAGGAGGGAAGAACGGAGGACGTGCCCGACTGTGACGAGCCCGTTCCTTTGCTTTGCTCAATGGGCTGGTAATTGCCGCTGATGTTTTTAGGCAGGTTCGACAGGGCCTGCTGTTCCATCTGGTCTGTGAATGCGCTGAAGTCGATCTTGGTAAAGTCAATCGCGCTGATCTGCGCCGGCGTCAATCCCCCACATCCGGCGAGCGGAAGCCCCAGTTGTGTCTTGCCCTGAATGTTGATGATCTCAGACAGCAACGAATTGAAAGAGCAGTATTCCTCGACGTACTGGACGCAGCTGCCCAGCACGCTTTTGGCGCAGGTCGTATCGATATAGGTGCTCAGGTTAGATCCTTTGTGAAGTGCAAGCAACTGCTCCGCCTGCGAGCACTTGGAAAGACCCTCGATAACCTGAATGGCAACCATCGCTGCAAATACGTAAGGATTAAAGGCAAGGTAGCCGTTTGAACCAAACGACGCAATCTGCATGTTTGCGCCGAACAGACCGGCCGACATCGACCCTGTCCCCACCGTGAAGCCATACGCGCCGACCGAGAGCCCGTTTGTGGCAAGGCTCGTCCCCAAGGTGCCTCCACCATCCGCCGCATTCAGCGAAAACGCGGTGGTGAAGTTTTCCGTCAGCGCCGACGTGAAGAGCCCATTGGTGTACATGGCGTCGAAGACGTACGGCGACGCCATGTCGATCGCCTTCTCGCCGGCATACTTCGCTACCGAGGCTGCCGCACCGATGGCCAACGACATCGTTGCGGAATTTGTCGATCCACCGGGCGTGCTCTTGCAGCAGTTCTGGATTCCCTCGTACCCTTTGCGGCAACTCTCAGACACGCCAGAGAAGATGCCATTCAGCTTGGAGGCATACGTCTGGCCTTCACCGGCAATCTCCAGCCCTAACGCACCGCGAATAAAGGAATCGTTGTTGTTCGGCGGTTTCGTGAACGATGACGTGTCAAACAGGCCACTACTGCAGTTTGTCTGCTGCGCGGTTTGCTGTGCCTGCGTCTGGCATTTATAGGTGTATTGCCACTCGTTGCATTGCCCTGTTTCGGGGGTCGTGTCGACGCACGTGCTCGCCGTGACACCACAGGCGGAGTTGTTCCGGTACTGGGCGCACGTGTCCGTCACGGTGCCCGTGCAGGCGTAATGGTACGAATACTGCCAGCAGGCATACGGCACCTGCAATGCGCCTGACGGCAGCGACGCAGTGCTAAGGCAAACCTGCTGGCCATTCGAATCAGTCTTGCAGGGCGTAGCGTCGGCGCAGCTCTGTGAGCCAGGCACCTGCGAGCATGCGCCGGCCGCGTAGGTCTGCGCTTCAGCATGGCGCGGAAACGCGACCGCGCACATCAGGATCAGCATGCACACAGCAGCCGTCTTCATGAATCTCACATACGCGAAGAGGTTATTCATTGCTGTGGGACTCCTAGCGAAACGCCCGCGCTCTTCTCGTATGTGACACACGTGTCCGTCCAGCTGGTAGCGACAGTTTTCTGGATGCAGCCCGTTCCATTGAGCGTCTGGCCACTCGGGCAGCTGTAGGTCGTCGTCGACGAGGTCGTACTGGACGACACGCATGTTGCACCTTGGAGAGATCCGCCGCTCGGACAGGTCATTGTGGTGCCGACGACGTTGGTTTGCGTGCAGGCAGACCCGTTCCAGCTGTAGCCGTTCGGGCACGACTGCAGCGGCAGGTAGTCACCGAGACACGTGCCCCCTAGCGAGAAAACAATCGCCTCAAGCGGCATGCCGGCGTAGGAAGCCGGGCAACCATTGCTAAATTGTGGCGCAAGGCACAGCATCGTGCCGGTGTTCGTGTAATTCGCAGTCGTGCCTGACGGGCAATAGGGCGTTCCCTGCAACTGGTTGTACTGCACGCACTGGTTCACGTTGTTCTGGATGTAACCGTCGGGGCAGCTAATGGTCGGATTGTAGGTGATCGTGTGTACACAGACGTTCCCCTGCAAGGTGCCGCCATCAGGACAATTCTGAGTGGAAAGCGCCTGGCTGATCGTGTTGGTGACGGTCGTATTCAAATACTGCGAGCACGCGTTGTCTTCCTCATCGGTCGAGACGATGCACGTGTTATTGGCATACTGCGCCGGTGTCGTCACCACGGTGGAGGTCGAGCAGGTCTGTGAGAGCACGTTACCCGCAGTGTTGCCGAGATTGAGCGTGCCCGTGAACATCGGATCTGTAGGCGTGACCTGATTTCCATACCCGAACTGTGACTGACCAGCGCCATAGGTGCCCGCGCAATTGGCAGATGTGCCGTGAGCCGTACCGGTCTTGCCTAACACGGACTGCTCGCCAGTGGTCGCCTGCATACACTGGTTATTCAGGAAGTTGACAGCCGCACAGTCCTGATTCTTGTACTCGTCACTCCCGGGCACATAGCTCGCACAGTCGATCATTGTCTGATTGCCCATTGCCGCCAGGCTGCCGCTACGTGCCGTGCTCAGTAGTGTCGAATCGGTATTCGGATTCGAGAACCCGGCGAGGCCGGCCGGCACGGTGCTGGGCGTACTCGTCTGGCCGGCCCAGGCGCTCGACACTCCCGAAGGATTCACGATCTGTGACGGGGAGGTAGGGGCGAGGGTTTTTGCAAACGACGTCCCGTTTGCCAGATCGCTTGCACTCTGCGCGTACGCAAAGTGCACCGCAATCATGAAAAGAAGGGGGAGCAAACGTCTCATTGCTATTCTCCCCGCGTGGCCGCGGACGAGCCGCCTTGCTGTTGCCGAACCATTTTTGCCGCCTGCTCAGGCGACATGCTGCCCGCAGCAAGCGCGGCCTGAATCGCCGCAGCGACTTCAGGGGTGTCAACCGGTGCTGACCGATCTGCGCACTGGCTATTGGAAAGAACAAGCTTGTCCGGCTCGCCTTTGCACATGCGAAGCGGAGGGTCGCCGTTGTCGCAGATGTTGAGCTGGCCGCCCATGTCAGGCCACGCCAGATTCGCGCTGGGTTGCCCGATCACGTAGGCTACACGCCCACAGCGCGGCTGTTGCTTGAACGTGAGAATGCGCGACGCATAGATCATGAGCGGCCCGTCGCTTCCGGTCTTCTTCTTGACGGCCGCGATAACGGCTGCGTACTGGCCGTTATCGTCGAGCGGGGCGCTCGCGGAACCGCTTGTGACGGCGTCGGTCAGCACGCTCTTGGGCGATGCGTCGTCAGCGTAACTAATTCCCGGTATTGCGGACGCAAGGATGCCCGCGGTCAATGCAGAGATGGTCAGTCTCATGTGGTTGTTTGCCCTTATTGTTTTGTATGGCTTACGAAGGGTGCAAAGAGATCAACGTCCTGTTGCCGGAACGGCAAATACGGAACGCTCCATGCGTAGTGAAAATGATTAGACGCCCGCAGCTTTTCCAGCGTGCGGATTTCAGTTGGGACAAAGCCGATAATGCCCGGAACCACGGTATTGATCCGCAGCAACGACTCCTTCGAGTCTGTCGGCGTCTGTGCAGACTGCTGATAGCACCTCACAGCGTCATCCTTCAGAGCGCTGCCGTTCAGTGAACGACGATAGCGGTTGACGAGCATGTATTTGCATGCAAGATACTGGGGCTCGGGCCCCGCATCGTGAGTTACTTTTTCGAGCAGCGGATACCCGTCGTCAACACCTGTGGCGATCGAGTTGCGCAGAAGCAGGATTTTTTGCGAGGACGTTACCCGGTCGTCGTATAGCGCTTTGGGAATGCTCGCCAGATCCGACCAGCACGACTGCGCATACCTGCCGGCCTGTTGCCGGTCACCTTGCCGGTAGCTCAGGAATGCACCAAGGCCACACACACGATAGGAGTCCTCTGGCGCGATCGCAGCGGCCTGGCTCACAAGCGCCGCTGCGCTGCTCAGATCGGCGCGCTGCGCTTTTCCATAGGCGGCGGCGACGGCCAGATCATAGATCGCGGGCTGATAGTTGTAAGACGCAGCGGTGCGATAGAGCTCAATCGCCCGTTGAACATTCTGCTGCTCTCCGAACAGGCCGTATTCGGCCACGAAGCCTGCGAAGGTCATTGCCTCCGGATTCTGCCGCGTCGAGAGGTCCGCAAGCTTTGCGAGGAATACCTTGCGTTGCTGGGGGTCAGCTCCCGCAGCTTCAATCATCCACGAAACGATAGTCTCGCCGTCGTTGCTGACCACGTTGTGTGTTCCGTAGCGGATCCTCGCTCCGTATTCCGAAGCCTTGGGCAGGGTTGCTTTGGCCTGGGCGACAGCGGCATCGTTCACGCTGTTGATGACGCCCGCATTCTGGCGCTGGTAGTTCGCGACAAAACCCTTGAAGACCTCGGAGTTGAACGTTGCGTCGGCGAAACTCTTTACGCTTTCGGGAGTGGTAGGTTCGCTCTGAGCAACAGCCCCGCTCGATAGTGATACGGCGAGAAGCGCTATAGACCACGTGGCGCGCGGACGCCGGAGGCATTGACTGTTGGTAAGCATCGTCTAGTTGAGAGGGAGGTATAGTTAAATTATAATCAGTTCTATTGCCGACTCAAATTAATATTAGGGCGCTTGACGAAAGCGCAACAAATTGAGGAAGCGGAACCGTAATCGGGGGAAAACGATGGCCGGAAATAACGTACCTGTAGTGAATCTCGACTCACTTTCAACCGATCAGCGTCGCGCGATCATGATGGTGAAGGAGGGCTCCAGCGAAGAGGCGCCGATCGAGCAGGCGATTCGCAACCTGTTTGTTTGGGCCATCATTACCGGCTCTTCGGACGTTCACATTGCAGGGCGCGGGCGAGGCGATTCGCCGGATATTTACGTGAACGTCCGAACGCCAGAAGGATTGAGGAACTTTGTATTCAGGTATCCGGGCACTACTCTGGGTAGGCACTGGGAAACCAAGCTGTTCCAGCTTAACGGCACGTCGCAAGGCGCTACAACGCCTGACATTGCGTCGACACGCTTCGAAATGGAGCTTCCGGCAGACTTCGCCAGAGACAAGGGGCTCAAACCGTTTGCCGATGCGCCGGCCTATATGGTCGACATCCGGACCGAATACACCAAGACTTATAACGGCTTTAAATTCACCTGTCGGTTGCTGGACCCGCAGCGAGCCCCGAAGCTGCACGAAATTGGTCTCTCTTACGCTGTCATACGTACGATCCTGCGCACGATTTCCGAGCCTAGCGGCTTGGTGCTTGTGACCGGTCCCACGGGTTCCGGGAAGACGACACTTCTGAATGCGATGCTGGACCGGCTGAACGACGGAACAAAAGCGATCCATACGATCGAGCAGCCGGTCGAAATCGGGCTTCGAGGTGACGGTCCGATCGCTCAGGTTCAGGTCGGCGGGAACATCACATTCAAGCGGGCGCTGCGCTCATCCTTGCGACAGGATCCTGACATCATCATGGTGGCTGAGATCCGGGACGCAGAGACGATGGAAATCGCTCTACAAGCTGCTCAGACTGGACACCTTGTGTTTGCGACACTCCATACGAACAGCAGTTACGAGACGTACTCGCGTGCAATTGACCTGACCGAGGACAAGGCGCGCGATGCATATCGAGTCGCGCAGGTTTTGAAGGCCGTGGTTGCGCAGCGTTTGATGGACCGGTACGAAGGTCCGGTGATTACCCGAAGACTCACGCGCGACGAGAAGTTCTGGCTCACGTCGAACGGCATGGATCTCGGAGACACCATTTCGGAAGTTCAGTCAGGCAAGAAGACAGGCAAGATTGCTCTGGTCGAGGTTATTGTGACGACGCCGGAGATCAAGGCGCTGCTAAAGGCCGATCGAATCGATACGTCGGCGATCTACCGAGCCGCAAGCGAGCAGGATCAGTTTGAACCGTTAGCGGTGCGCGGGGTGCGCGCCGTGCAGGCAGGACAAGCGAGGATGTCTGACTGTGTAACGCAACTTGAGGGAAATATGGATGCTGAAGCCCATCCAGGTCTGCGCGTGCGATTGGCGAAGGAGCATGCACTTAATTTCGTACAGGTAGACCGAGCCATTGATGCGTACCACAGGGCGGCAGACGAAGGCAGTACAGCAAGCCTCCTGTCCTTCGTCGAAGCGGCCAAGGTCGACGCCATTGCGGAAGTAATTGAACAGGCAGAGGTCTGATATGAAGCGCGTTGCGTCCCTGATGGTGGCACTTCTCCTCGGCCTGCCGCTGGCCTGTCGAGCCCAGGTCCCGGCCGGCATGGAGCAGCTGAAGCCATACTTGCAGGTCAAGCCGGTTGCGGGCGATGAAGAGGCGGTGCGGGTATTCTTTTCGCCAAGCTGCCCGTTCTCTCGAAACTATTTCCAGTTTTTTAAAAATCTCGAAGCGACTCTACCTAAAGAGAAAACCTTTTCTTTTACGCCACTCGTTAATAAGGCGGACGGTATTCAATTCGCATTGAGTTATCTTGCGGTCCAGAAATACTACCCGGCCTACGTCCATAATTTTATCGAGGCGTCCTTTATCGGCGTCCAGGATAAAGGCATGTCTACGGCAAATTGGGCAGGAATCGACAGAATCGGTCGTGCCGCCCATGTTCCTGTGTCGGTGCCAGAGCTTGTCCAGTCACATGCGGATACGTTGCGGGAGAGTCTCCAGTCGCTTCTCGTGCTCCAGAAGTCGCTGGAGGTGACCAACACGCCGGCCGTGGCCGTCGCGGGAACCTACATCGTGACGCCTGAGTTCACGGGCGGCGATGCGGCCATGTTTAGCCAGCTCGTCAACGGCATCATTTCGATGGCGCGGTGAGACACATGGACAAGCGGACTGCTGCTGATCTGCAAAAATGCGTCTGATCTGTATCTTTTGTCATTATTGGTCATGCATCATAGTCCGTGATTGTTCCCTCTCTTACAATAATTAACATCGTTGGCATATCTGTTCAGCTAAGATTGCGCCGCTCCTGCGGGCCAGGCTGGCCCGCAACCTGCGACGCGCAATCCGCCTGACCGGCTCCAGCGTTTGGTCTTTCTCCAAAGCCCTAACGCGATGTACAGTAAAGAAAACATGGTCGGGCACTACTTTGCATAGTGATCCCGTTGTTATCTATTTGTAATAATAGGTTTTTCGCCCATGGCGACATCCGCACCGTTGTCCCTATGCTGACAGACGAACAGAAAACTCTAATTAGAAAAGGTCTGAGCAAGGGTGTCGCCGACACTCAAATCGCCGAATCCATCGGCGTGAAGCACATGGCCGTGTTTGGCTACCGCAAGTCGCTAGGAATCACGGCAGCGCAGGTGCTCGAGGTTCGTTACGACACATGGATCCGGTTGCTTGAGTCAGGCATGAGCGTCGATCTGGTCGCGTCGTTGTACAAAGTGAAGCCGGAGTCGGTGCTGAACACGCTCTACCGCAAACGTAAATTCTCATACACCGAGGCGAAGAAGCGCGGTCAACGAGCGATCGAGGCTGAATTCCGCAAGGCTCTTGGAATCACAGCGCAGGACGTGCGTGAGCAGCGTCTGGAGGCATGGGTGCGCCTTGCTGATTCCGGGATGAGCATCGAGGCGATTGCCGGCATCTACAATCTTAAGCCGACGACAGTCCGTAGCGCCTTGCGCAAGAAACCACGCACCGCTGGTGCGTCGGCAGAATCGAACTCCGACCCCGCCGCATTTGATTGGTGACCGCGGCGCGGCCTAACGTCACACCCCACGTTTCGCATGCGAAATTTTCTGACAGCGATCGTCGTCCGCTGAGGCAACAAAAAACCGGCCCTAGGCCGGTTTTTTTACGTCTGAGCAATGCCCTTCTGGCAGGGTCGCCCGCCTAGAAGCCGGGGCCGCTCTTTGTGCCGTAGTTGTTTCGCGGCCCGGGGCTGCCAGCGCCCGCACCGTGCCAGTCGAAGCGCTTGGGCTGCGTCGACGCGCCTAAGCCTCGCGTGGCGCGTCGTGGCGATTTCTTCATTTCAGGCGGATAACCCGTAAAAGCAAACACAATTCTCGCGCCGATTTTCCTGAGTATATTTGTCATTTTTTCCTCGAAAATACAACGATATTGCCTATTAAATTACCACAAATCGAAGGCGGCGGATATTGGTTGAATATCCGCCAAGTGGGGCTTCAATTAACGGCGTACAAAACGCGGCCGCGATTCGCTCGGTGCGTCTCCGCCGTTTTCGTTCACTACTTTAACGGTCGGTCCGGGTTCAGCTGCAGGCACGTCAAGAATAAGGCCGGTACGGGACGGGCTTCCGGGTTTGCGAGCCAGGTCAGCTGCATTATCAGCGACGTTCGCCGCGGCTCTGCGAGCCGTGCCGGCGCCTTTGTCGCTGAGCCCCGCCGCGTCCGCCTGGGCGGTCGCCTTGTCCACGTTCGCTTCGACCAGATTGCGATCGTTGCCGAGCTTTCCTTCCATCTCGCCCTTGAAGTTCCAGTTATCGAGGTTAGGCGGCCGCTGCGCCCGCAAGTTCTGCTGGCCGGCGTCACGCGGCAACGGTGGCGGCCGCAGTTCTGTGGCTTGGCCAGCAGTTGGCGGCTGATTGGCACGCATAGCCGTCTGGCGGGTTGCGGCGGGATGGTGCGGGTGGGCAGGTGCACTACTCGAAGCAACCGGGACCCCCGATCCCTGTCCTGATTGCGCCGCAGCAGGAGCCGTCGCTGCTGCCGCGCCCGCCACAGAACCAGCTTGCCCTGCTGCAGGAGGATTTGCGGCCGGCGTGACTGCCAGCCCTGCCGCACCTTGCCCGGTAGTCAACTGAGCTGCAGGCGAGCCGTATGCAGCGGCGCCGTTCGCTCCGGAACCACTCTGGCCTGCGACAGGTTGATTGACGGCCGGTGCGACCGTGCTGCCCCCTGCTGGCTGTGCCCCGCTGGATTGGGATTGACGTTGAGCCGAATTGGCGGGCGCTGGGATGGCCCCGTCGCCCGTTCCGCGCTGCGTGGGTGGCACTGCCGGCACAGGAAGAGCCGGCGCGGCCCGCTGAACAGCTCCCATGAGAGCTGGAGCATTGACGCCGGTTCGATCGACGGGACTGCCGACCTCGAAGTTCTTCATGGTCGTATCGCCAGGCATGTACCGCATATGCTGCATCGCTTGACCCTCAGCCGCGAGATACGAGGTCGCCATCGCGCGGTCCGCAACGGAAGCGTTGGGATCCTGCGCCATCAAAACTGCTGCGCGGTGTCGGTTGACTACCTGCTGCCCCTCAGGACTCCCGATGACCTTGTCTGTCGCGCCGCTCGCCGCATCGTTTGCCGCGATCTGCGCGTACTTCTGCGTCGTCGGGTGTTCATCGAACTGCCGGCCGTTGATCGCCTGGAAGGCCGCGAATTCAGGATTGGCGTCTTTCTGCCACAACAATTCAGGCGCCTTGATCTGCGACGAAGCCTGAACAAAACTGGAACTGTCGTGTACGGCATTGGCCGTGGCATCGGTTACTGAATTGACCTGACTGAGCGTCTGCTGGAAGGATTCCTGCGTCTGCAATGTGTGGCTCAGATCTTTAGCGGCCTGTTGCCCGGCGCTGCTATGTCGGTTCGCTGCGATCGTGTCGTGAATGGCATTGGTCAGTGCCTTCGAGTCATCGTAGGAAACGTTGGTGCCAGCGTCGGTTGACGCCTGCAACCGGTCAGACGCACTCGTGGACCCACCCGCGCTTACGCTACCCGATAGGGAGCCACCCGGCCCTTCCCTCGTGTCAGCAGACAGCCCTGCGGCAACCTGTCCGCCGGCGTTTGCACCGTTCTCGTTCGCCTTCACACCTGCGACACTATTACCGGAGTGCTTGTTCCTGCTGCCGTTCAGACGGTGTTCCCAACCGGAGACGATCTGCTCACCGATCGAGTTGTCGACACCGAGAGCACTAAAGTCATGCTTCTGTGCAGCCTCAGCCCACATCCGCATGTTCTGCTGTCCGGCCTCGATGCTTTGGGTTTGCGTCTGCGCTTTCGTCAGTGACTGACTCGCATCCCGTGACAGGTTGCCAAATGTCGTGCTCGTCGATACGGCCTCGAGCGATCCGTTCATGGCGAGGTTTGCCTGGCCATTGGGCATTTGGGTCGCGTGTGCGATGGAACTGTTCTCGAACATGGGACGGGTGACGGCCGGCACAGGCGCCACGTTATCGGCCGTATCTGAACTCTTCGGCGCGATCGTCGTGGCGACGCTTGTCATTGCCGATGATTCCCCTAACCCGAAAATCAGGCTCATCAGGACAGGCAGGCTCGCCATAATGTGCGAACCGACTCCAATCTGAAGGCTCAGCTGCTTGTAGGCGGCAAACGTATTGGCTTGCGAGATCCACCCGCCTTGCCGAACCGACTGAAGGAAATTAGCGACATCAATGTAGAGCATGCCGTTCACAATTTCGGCACCAACGTTGACGACGAGGATCGGCCAAACCATGATGTGCGCGGCCGTTTTGATACTCTTGCCCGAGTCAACGCCAGCAAACATCATCAGCATGATGATGACCGGTCCTAGGCCGATGATGAGCGCGATCAGATAGTTCCCGAAGCTACCTGCGTATCGCAGCATGGGAACCTCGGCCGCGGCCTGCTGGAGATTGTTGCGCTCGATCTCGGCGGCCTGCAGAGCTGTCGCCTGGCATTGGGTCAGCGTGTCGCTACTGGCGCGCAGGCAATTCAGATCGTTCTGCACCATTTCCGAGAACAGCAAATTCATGAACTCGCCATTCGATTGCGCGGTTCCTCCCGCGAAGACGCCACCAAGGGTGTTTGAGGTTGCGACCGCGTTGTACTGCGTCGCGAGCTTGTTAAAGCTGTAGTCGGCCCCTGGAACGGGTTGGTCCATACCGTTCACCGCGCCCTGGACAACGCGGGTGAACTCCACGGAGTTGAGTGCGTTGGTAATGTCGTTGGCCACCTGGTTAGCCGCGTCGTAGCAGGACAGTATGTTTGTGCTGTTCAGGCCCGGATCGTTGACCATCCCGTTGGTATTGCTGGACGCCTGATAAAGCAGCGCTCCGATTGCCGTCGGATTGACTCCGTTGATCTCAATGGACTGCGCGGACGTAGCCCCGGTATTGCCCGCGTTCATTACCAGATTCTGGATGTTTGCGTAGTTCACGCCCGAGTCGGGACCAAGACAGGATGACAGCACCGTCTTGACCTCCGAGTCGATGCCACCGAGGCGAACCATTGACGTTCGCGCCGACAATAACACCTTGAGAGGATTCAGGAAGCCATTGGCAGTGGCGGATATAGTCGGATACTGCAGATTCACTGACTGGTAGGCCGTCGATACAAGTTTGTCCACGTCCTGCGAAAGGATGCTCGCGCCGACCGGGATCACCGAAATGGCCAGCGGCACATGATCAACCTCCGTCAGGGCGCCGTTAATCGTGGATTCCAGCTGCACCGTACCCTGAAGCATCGGGTTGGTCAGTGTCATTGCAAGAATGAACGGGATCAGCGTGTTCATCGGCCCGGACGCCAGCACTGCAGCCCCCTGCCCGGTTGGACTACGCAGCGCTGCCGTGGTCGAGGTCTGCATCAGCCGCCAGAGCGCGACGGCGAATGCGAACCCCCAGATCAGCGCATTCTGCTGGCAGATCATCGCGACGCCATTGAAGATCGCGCTAAGCGTCGTCAAGTCCGCACTGGTCGAATAGAAAGTTAGAGTTGGTATGGCCACAGATTCGCCCTCGTCCGGTTACTTGATATTGGCGGCAGTGAACTTCGTGTCTTCATTGATCTCAGTGACGATTTTCAACATCACGTCGCTGTTGTCACACGCGTTTCGCTTATCCAGAAAGTCGGTGCGCAACTGCTTGATATGCGACTTCTGATCGTCCGTCAGATCATAGCCGGTGGATGTCTGGATCAGATTCGCACCCTTGTACAGAGCCTCGCCAAGTCGCGACGCCACGCAGTCAACGATGTGAGGTGCAAGCCGCTGCGCAATCGCGATACGGGTGTTGGGGTTCGACGTCTTGCTCAGCAGTGCCGCGAGAGGCACACCTGCCTGGTTCATGAACTGGATCTGCGAGCCACTGAACTGCGTCGAGGCTCCGCTATTTACCTGTCCAATGATCGACGTCCCTGTAATCGACGTCGCCGGATCAGCGGAGCCGAACAACATCGAATTCACCCATCCCTTGATGCCCTGGTAGTTAAAGGACACAACCTGCATCTGAGTGCAAATCTGGCTATCGACACCACCGGAGACACTGCCGCCGGGGTTCACGCACTGATAGAGCGATAGCGGCAGATCCGGCCTGATCGACCCGGTGCCACCACCCTCAATAAGATCATTCAACGTGACCAGCGCTGGGCCTGAGCAGGTGACCTGGCCGACCGAGTTGTTCGCCGGGTTCGACGTCGAGACTCCCTGCCCGCTCTGGTTAAGGCTGTTACATGGCACTGCGTCGATGTTGTATCCGAGCAGCGCATACAGGAGCTTGTTGTTCAGACTGTTCGGGTTGGACGCGTTGTCCGTGCTGCCGTCGATATTGCCGAGACCAGCGAGGCCCATGATGCTGGAGCCACCAGAGGCAACGGCCATTTTGGGAAGCGAGTTGCCGCTCTTCGGGTTGTTCGCAGACTGCTTTGACAGGAACTGATTTGCGGACGACAGATAGCTCGTCAGCCCACCGAACGCGTCGGTGAACATGTTCGACTGCGTGCCGGCCACGTTGCCGTCACCGTTGACTGCGTTCGACAGCGCAGCGGTTGCCGGATCAACGATGAGATGCGCGAGCTGGCAAGAGTTCTTTGCCAGATTGTTCATGTTCTGCAGGAGGGTCTGGAATTCAGTAATCAGGGCATCAAGCGATGGCGAGATGGCCTTGATTGCGGCCTTGAAGGCGAGTCCTGCCGCATTGGCCGCCACCTGCCGGAAGATCTGGATCAGCTGCTGGCCGTTGATGAAACTGAAAGACCCGCCATAGAGGTCGATTCCACCACAGCCGGCGTCGATGCGAGGCGGGTCGAAGGTCACGAGGTTGACTGACTGAACGGGCGTACGCATCTGGAAACCACCCATGAACACACCGACGCGGTCCTTGGTGCTCATCGTGCTGGCAGCCGTCGAATTGCTCATGACCATGGAGCCGAGGTCGGAGAAAATCCCGGCGAAGGCGAAGACCGGCGCGGCCATCAGCACAGCGGCCGCAAGTATTTGTTTTACACGCATGCGCGACTCCTAGTACTGCTTGAGCAAGTAAGGTTGGAGAGTTTCTCTGAACGTACCCGGCTTGCTGGGGTCGAGTTTCAGGCTCTGAAGATCTGCACTGCTTGCTACCCCGCGATCCCAAACGTTCAGATCGCGCATCACGTCGGCACTGAGCAGTTTCGTGTCGTGCCCGGCAAAGGCGATCTGCTTGATCAGCTCGTCTTCTGCGTAGAAGCCCTGCGAGATGATGAGGTACTGGTTTGGATCGATCCCGCCGGCGTATGCCTTGGGGTGAGGAACGTAGACAATCGACGGGGTTAGCTTTAATCCGAGCTTGTTAAACAAGCCGTTGTCTTTCATGACGCTACCCTTGAAGTCCTTGGGTTTCGTGCCGTCGAGTGAAATGACAACGTACTCAAGATTGTAGCCATTTTTAAGCATTGCTAACACTGGAAGCTGCATCGCACAGAACCGGCACGAACCATCTACGAAGATAACGAGACCACCTGTTTGAGACAGTTCCTGAACGGCCTTTTGCTGCGCCTGATAGTTGGCGTTGCGCACAGAGATCGCGCCCGTCGAAGCGTAGGGAACACGATTATTTTCATCGAGGACCGGATCCTGATGCAGCACCCTGGTGACCATCTCGCTAAAGCGCTGCGCCTTGTCCATCACGATACGCTTCGTGTACATATAGGCGGAGACGTTGTCCTCGGTCGGATTGTCGATCGCGCGTTCCTCAAGCATCGGATACACCTTGCGCAGAAACGCAACATTGACCGTCTGCTTGTCGTCGGGTTTCGGCGCGGAAGCGGCGGGAGGCGCAGCTGGGCGGGCGGCCTGCTTATCATCGTCGGCCGTCGTCTGTCCCGGCACCACGTAGGGTTGATAGTTCAGGAACGCATCACCGTAATCGTCTCCACGCGGCGTGACCTGTTGCCCGTGGGCAATGGCGGATGCCACCAGCGTACTGGTGGCGATGAACAGGGCAATCACGTTGCGTCTACGGGCTGGCATGTGGCGATCGTCAGAAAAGTTTGTAGGCGAAACCGGAGACCTTGTCGGCGTCGAGATAGCCCCAGTAACGCGAGTCATTGGACATCGGGTGCAGGCCGATCAGGAAGAAACGGCCCGGAGGGATTACCTCATCACGGTCAAAGTCTTTCTCGGACCGGTGATAGAAACGCGCCAACGGAAAACCGCTCACGACGGTTTTGCCGTTGATCTGGACCGTGCCATCCTTGATCGTCACATGATCGCCCGGTACACCCGCTACCAGTTTCAGAATGAACTGCTCCTTGAAACCGGCAAGTGCGCCGCTGGGCTTCCAGAAAAGAAGATTGAGGTCGGTCGGAATCCGTGGACGCCAACGGGTTAAGCAGCCATTTTACTCAAATGGAATCGCTGCGTGAAAGCGGCCGGCGACAGATAGTCCAGACGCTCCTGTGTGCGCTGCCGGTTATAAAAGATCTCGATGTATTCCGTGATTTCTTTGCTGGCCTGATCGCGGGTCGCGAACTTGCGATGATAGACGAGTTCATTCTTCAGTGAGCCCCAGAATGATTCGATGGGTGCGTTGTCGAAGCAATTTCCACGTCTGCTCATTGATGCCTGCATGCCGAACTGTTTGAGCAGATTCTGATAGGCGTGGGCGCAATACTGACTACCGCGATCCGTGTGTTGTATCAGGCCCGTCGGTGGCCGGTGCGACGCGACAGCCCGAAACAGCGCCTGCATGACCAGCTGTTTTGTCATGCGCTCGCTCATGGCATAGCCGACGATCTCTCCGCTAAACAGATCCTTGAGGCCGGCCAGATACAGCCATCCCTCATCGGTCGCGATGTAGGTAATGTCACCGCACCAGGCCTGATTTGGTGCGCTCACACTGAAGTCCTGATCCAGGATGTTCGGTGCGACTGGCAGATTGTGCGTCGAGTTGGTCGTCGCCTTGAACTTGCGCTTTTGCTTGCAGCGAAGGCCGAGCTTTGCCCGCAAACGCTTGATGCGGTGAACACCAATCTGGACACCGTGGTTCGCTAGATCCTTCTGTAGCCGTTCCGGGCCGAAGGTTTGTCGACTACGCTCGTGAGCTGCACGCACCTGCGCTTCGAGCCCAGGCTCTTGTTGATCGTGCAACGACAGCGGCCGTTTGCGCCAGGCGTAGTAGCCACTGGTGGACACGCCCAGGAACCGGCACATCGGCGGCACGGGGTAATGCTGTCGCATCTGCTCAATTACGCCGTACTTCACCGCGACTCCTTCGCGAAGTACGTTGCAAACTTTTTTAACAGATCGCGCTCCATCTTCACTTCTGCCAACTCTCGCTTGAGCCGGCCCAGCTCCGCCTCGATCTCTGTCAGTGGTTTCTGGGTTTGCCCCACGGTCTCCAGCTTGCCGTCCTTTGCGGCGCGAACCCAGTTCGCCAACGTCTTCATCGATATTGACACTCGACGTGCAGCTTCAGACACGCCGACGCCGTCAGTCATTGCTAGCTTTACTGCTTCTTCACGAAATTCCTTCGTGTACACAGCCTTGGGGATTCGCTTCATCAGTGCCTCCATTCCTCAATTCTACGGAATGTTGGCGTCCACTTTTTTCGGCCGACCTCAGATCTCCGTCGTGTACCGAACGCGGCGGTTTGTGAACAAGTAGCGCGAGGTGAAGGTCTGGCAGACAGCGCTCGCTCTGCGGATCGAAGCCGAGAGTAAACATCGGCTTGCTCCAGAAACAGAAAACCAGCAGGAGGACCGCGAGAAAGAACGTGAGGAACTTCCCACGTTCGCTCGGGCTCTTTCTTGCGGGCATCGACTGGATGGTCGAATCGCTGCTCATGGCTGAGTGGCCGATGCAGCGGCGGGTGGAACTGCCGCTGTCCGCGGCGCCGGCTGCTGAATAGGGAGGTGCACGGCAGCGCGAAGCTCGTTGGTGATGTCGATAGCCTCTGCGGGCAGCGCCGTTACTGTCATGTCGCCCTCGTCGTTGCGGCTCGTATCGATAACGACATAACCGTGTTGTGCGTAGCGACGCAGCACGGCGCGGATTGGTTCTTTGACCTGTGCGTTCATCTGTTCCAGCGTTGCGCCTGGACGATCGAGCGTTGCTTCAAGGACGACTGCGCCCTTTTCGACGATGGCGACGCTTTTGGTCGCCGTCTGATTGCCCATCACATACGCTGCCAGACAGAGCATGAGTGCGACGGAGTATGGAAGACTGCCTGCCGTAACAAATTTTTTCATTACATCAATTCCCTCAGTTCATTGATGATTTCCTTGGGGGTCAAACCATCGTGGTCCGTACACACCTTCAGGAATTTCTTCATCCATTCGGTTCGGCGTGCTTTGGTGTCGCCCATCACCCTGGCAACCGCATCCAGAACGTCCATGCCGTCTTCCATCAGCTTGAAGACGACATCCTTGTCATCGCCCTCGGAGCTGAACAGGGTTCCGGTGAACTTGTCCACATAAAGGCGGCTTACCTCGTAGGTCTTCTCGCCCATGATGAGCATTTCGCTCCAGAAACCCTTTTTCGATTCGACGCTTCGCAACAGGCGATCAAAGTACGGATCGTCGCCGAACGCCGTCATCACCTTCTTCTCGATTACTGCGTCGATCTCTTCAGCTTCCTGAGCCATGATGACCTTCCAGGCAGACTGTCGAAGAATCACGGCGCCGGCCGGGAAGCTCGATACCTTGAGCAGCGACTGCACGATGATCCAGACGGCCAGCATCTCCTTACGTCCCTTGAGATAAAGACCTTCCATGGCATCAGCGGCTGACGGCACCTTGATAAGGTCTTGCGCCTCGTCGACATAAATGCGCTTGCGGCCGCGCACGTTCTTGATGCGGGTCATCAGGACGTTCAGGCAGCAGAACAGCACACAGCGCTTCAGATGCTCGTCGTCGCCGAGGCTCGCGAGTTCGAACACGGTGAGCTGCTTCGTCGGGTTAAGCGTGCTCGGACCGCGGAAATACACGCCGCGCGTTGGCGACTCGACGAAGGCACGGAGTCGGGGGATGAGGTTCGATGCAGCTGTGACGACCTGATTCGGAATCTTGTTCTCGAGGGCCGACTCAACGATATTCCCGAGACAGTCAATGACCGTCGAGATTTCCGCTTCATGGCCTTTTTTGCCCCATGCTGCCTTGACCGCCTCGTTCACTGCGATCCGGGCGGCCGGATCCTGCGGCTCGTTGTCGTACGCCATCATGACAAGCAACGCTGTGATCGTTTCCTGCTGTTCGTCGAATTCGTCGTCGGAGAGGCCGGTAAACGGATTCAGCGAAGGGCGGAACCCGGCCTTGCCGCCAAACTCATTGAATTCGCCGCCCACGGCGTAACAGAATTTCTTCGAGCTGCGGCCGTTATCGAACAGCACAACGTTAGTACCCTCAGCAAGATCGCACTCAATCATGTACTGCAGATTGAACGACTTGCCTGCACCGGATTTCGCCACGAGCACGCCGCAGTAATTGGAGTTGCTGATGAACGGGTCAAAGTAATGGGCGCTTCCTCGGCGCGTGATGTAAGCGGCGCCGGTTAGCGCAAAGCGGCCGCTAACGTTGCCGAGGAAGTCACCATATACAGGCAGGAGGCACCCGACCTCGGATGCCGCCATGACGGCTTCGCCGTCCAGCTTGTTGGCTATCGTTGACGAGAAATTCAGCGGCAGCGCCTGCGCCCAACGCACAAGACCGGTTCCGAGAACCTGGCGGGCGTCGAAACCGAGCTTATCGAGCGTGCCTTTGACGGTCGCTGCCGCGCGGATCACCTCCTCTCGCTTTCGGCCAAACAGGAAGACATTGGTAGACGCGTAGACGAACTTGTTGCCGTCCTCATTCGCCTGCTTTTTCAGTTCAAGAAGATCCTTGAGCTTTGCAGCGGGATCCTCGACACCCAGTTTCACCGGGAAATTCTGAGCGACGGAGCGCGACTTGATCGCGCTGTCGATACGGGTCCATTCCCTACGCTGGTTCGCAACTCGGACGGTGGTCGTCAGGATATACGGCGTATCGATCCGTTGGCCGCCGCCTTCGCGTGTCGGTCCCTTGTTGAAAGGGGCGCCACTGACGAGGTTCATGATCCCGTGGAAGGGATTCTCCGGATACGACTTCGCGGTGACGACGGTGCAATAGGTCCGCTCATTGAAGATGCCTACGCGCGAATCGCGAAAGTCGAAATCTTCGTCGGGACCGAAGATCTGATGTTTGAGATCGACCATCTGATCCAGCTCGACGTCGTTGTGGGCTTCGAAGATGCCCGCGAACTGACGGTAGACACCGACGAGCTGATTCGGGCTCAATCGCTGCACGTCGTCAAAGCCGCAATCTTTCAGATTGGCGAGGAATTCATTCTGCAGGTGCTCTCCGTTCTCAACCGCATTGTCGTCGACCTTTCGGCTCGGGACCGCGAGGGAGATCACAACCGTGCGCGAGTTGAGAATCGGCATGTCGCTTAACGCACCGATCGTCAGTGCGGACTCGAGCAATTTCTTCTGCCGCTTCACCAGATCCTGTACAACGTGACCGCCGTGCACCTTGCCCTTGGCGAAAGTCTCGGGTGCCTTATGGTCAGGATGGACGATCAGGCTGACCTGAATTACGGAGTCGTCCGGTACGGCCTTGAAAACATTCTGTACAACGGTGCTGAACTCTCCACCACCGCCGGCGAGAGGGCTCATCCGGTAGACCGCGCCGACGTATGGCTTCTCCGAGTCGGCCTTGCTGATGACAAGGTTGGAATCGGAGGTATAGGTTTCCAGATTGATAACGTCACTGGCCGGACGTCTTTTGAGCTTTTGGGTTGTAGCAGTCAAGATGGATCTCTCTCGGCGTCAGCGGAACGCGGCGTACCCCAACGGGGCACGCCGCGCGTTATACCTTTCGCATGCGAAAGTGGAGGGGTTACTTCGAGATGTCGACGCTCATTTGCACGGAGCTTTCGGCGCCCTGAACACCCGTTGCCGTTGCCACGGTTTGCACGAGCGACGGGCCGATCAACGCGGTCGCCAGAATGCCGAGCACGACCGTGAGGTTTCGGTAGCCCTGACCATGTGCGAGTTGCCAGATCGTGACGATCAGCGAGAGCAGCACCAGGCCCATCACAAGAGTGCTGCCCAGCATGGTCTGGATCGTCGACACGAACGTGTCCCAGGCGCTCGCAGCGAGTGCTGTGCCGCCGTTAAGCGCACCGACGGAAATGAGCATCGCGCCCATGGTGAGTACCATGACCGCGACCGCACGGAAAGAGCGTGCGGGGGTGTTCAGCTGGCTTACTGCGGCTTGTTGTTTCATTGGTTTCCTCGTCATTTACTGTGGCATTGAATTCGGCATTGAGCTGCCTGGGCTACTTTCATTAGCGGACGTCATGCTGCCCGGCTGGATGAAATCTGTGCGCTGCGACACGTCGGTTTCCGCCTTAGGTGCAGCGGAAACCTTCGTCTCAACAGATCTATGGGGATACACCCCCTGCTGGGTGCCGGCGGGATCGCCGCCGTCGAATCCGGCCCAGCGGGTAGGGACGATTTCCTTGTATACGGTGGTGTCGCCGGTCATCATGTCGTTGGCGTCGACGAAGTGCTTGATCCATGTACGCTGGACGACCGGCCCCTCACGTACCGGCATTCCATCCTGCGGAGGCGATGCGAGCCCGCCTAGATGAGGCAGGCCGCCAGCGCTGGTCACGACCGCCTCGCCAGATCCAGACTTGAGCGACGCTTGCGAGCCATCGCCAACAGGCGCGATTTCGGTCGCCTTGTCGTACTGGCTGAACTTCAGTTCGCGGTCAAAGCGACTATCCGGCAGCTCGCCGTTAGTCGAGGCTTCCACCGCCTTGAAGCTGTGGCAGTAGATGCTGGTCGGATCCTGTTTCCGGTTGCAGTCATAGGTGTTCGAGCCGATCGGGTTAAATGCACTCGAACACCCCGTGAGAGCAATTGCGAGGGTGACCGCCGCGCCGGTCGCGAGGATAGTGGGGAAACGGGTCTGCTTCATTGGTCAACATCCTTCTTGGCGGTTCGCTTCTTCAAAACGAGGCTTTCCTTGAGAATCCAAGTCACGCGGGTACCGGCAGTGACTTCGACGACGGGGAACGTCTCCTTGGCGAAGTTCAGATAAAACTGCGAAAGCTCCGTGGCCGCGTGGTTGATACCTTGGCCTACAGCCGTACCAGCGAGATACCCCGGGTTGGGGATGGTGAAACTCTGCTGCTGGCCGTTACCAACGTTCGTGTTGTACGAAGGAACCGCGGTTGGAGCGAGTGCGGAGCCGAGGCCTGCCGCCATGCCGGTCAGCGCAGCCTGCATCAGCATTGCGCCCTGCTTGTTCACGACCTTCCCTGCCAGCCCAAGCGTGCCGTCAACGTCTAGCGCATAGGCCTTCATCGGGGCTTCGTAGACGTCGCCGTTCTTGAAAATGCAGCTGATGTGGTCGGCAATGCCGTAGGCGCGTTCGGCACTGAGCACTGCCGTGGCAGCGCCGCCGATAAAGCAGTTCGCGAGATCGGACGCTTTCCAGGAATTCGGCATGATCGCGACACCCTTCACGCGGGACACGAACGGTGCGCCTACGTCGATCGCCGAAGTGACGCTACCCGCTGCGCCCCCGCTTGATCCACTCGGGCGCGCGTTGATGCCAGACAACATCACCGCCTCGATGCCCGTGTACATCGGCAGAACGAGATCTGGCTTTTTATTTGCGTCGTCGGCCGCAACCTTTTCGACCGGGTCGGCAACCATGACGGGCCGTGCAGGAGCAACAGGCAGGGGGGGCTCGTCGAGCGATGCTGCGGCCGGCGTCTGCCCGTCCGGCGCGGCAGCTGCAGTCGTCGCAGAGCGTGAGCCGGGCTGATCGAAACTGACGGCCGCAGGGAGATCCTTGCCCAGCGCATTGGTGGCGTCCGGCGCACCGCTTGCAGCCATAGGTGCGGCCGGGCTCGTGGGCAGGTTGCCGACGCGCACATTGCCCATCTGAGTTCCACCCGTCGTGGGCTGGCCGTTCTTCAACGCATTGAGCTGTCCCTGCATTGTGTCGATTTTGGCAGCCAAGTCTTCGAGCCCCTGGTTGCGCGGGGACGTCGGCAGTACGCCGTTCACCTGCCCCGCGAACGTCGGCTGCTGCGGCGCAGGAGCACCAGGCGCAGCGGCGGGGATGGATTGCGTGGGCAATGCTGCAGTTGCGCTTGGCGCCGGAGCTTGGCGTGTGAAGTGCTGATAGCCAATGAACGCTGTTCCGAGCCCTGCAACTGCGATGATCAGATTGCGGAACTTGGGCTCCATGTCCAGCCATTCCTGCTTTTTCTGCTCAATGAAAGATGGCATTTCCATGCTTACTGTTCCTCACGCTTGCGGGCAAGCACAATGACTTTCGTTTTTTCACCCGGCAGGAGGAGCGGCTTCGGGAAGATCGAAACAGCAAGTACGTTCGCGCCGTCGAACTCCTGTTCGCGCAGCAGCGCGCGTTGTTGTCCCGGATTGCGAACCGTGTAGACGTAGATATCGCCGTCCCGATCGCTGTAACGGGAGTCGACGGTGAGGGTCAGCCCATCCATGACGATCGGCGGCAACGCCACGTCGACCTGCGAGTAACCGTCGGGAGCGCGACCGCGAGCGACCGTTTCCATGACGTCCTGCACATGGCTGATGTAGTCGCTGCTATCGGCTTTCGGCTTCTGGCGACCGGACACAATGCCCGTATCGTCCGTGACGAGTACCGTTTGCGCCGGAATGTCTTTCGGGACAAGTTCGAGCCCCAGCGCCGGACCACCACCGGGCGGCTCGATAAAGAGCTGCCGCGGCTGAGCAGGCAAAGCGGGCCAGTAGACGTAAATGTTGTTACTGACCGGGCGACGTTCTACCTTGATGTCGCTGGTCTGCACGATGTAGGGGTTCTTGAAGGGCAACTGGATGCGATTCGGCTCGTTGACGCTCATGTACACGGTCTTGGAGCCACCATTTGTCCAGCTAACCTTCTGCGCCTTGGTCGGGTCGATGACGTCAAGGCTTTCGCCCGGGACCGTCAGCACGCCCGGGAGATTGATTTCTTTCGGGGCCGTCGCCTTCACAGCGATCGACGGGTCGACGACGAGCGGATCCCGCGCCTTCTTTTGCGCGGTGTGCGTGGGCTTGCGCTTACCGACCGCCGGCTGCGTCGCAGCCGTGGCAGGAGCAGGCTGGGCAAAGTCCACAGCTGCGGGCGCACCGTCGGCGCGAGCGGGTCCGGATACAGAGAGGCCCATCGACGCAAAGAGCAGCGCGGCCAGATAGCGGTTCGTTGGTTGCATCATTTTTTCGTTTGAGCCTGAATCCACTGGGAGTTATGGACCTTGTCACCCGGGTACGAAGCGACATCGTCAAGAATCATCTGGTAGTTCTCGAAGTGAACCGGGAAGTCGAAAACATACGGCTCGGCGGTGTCTTTCGCTGCGTTCACCGTATGCAGGTCGCCTCTAACGAATACCCGCCCAAGCTTTTCGTCCTGGTCGAAACCACGCAGCACGAAGTAGTAGCTGCCTAGCTCGTGCTGCGCGCTCAGCATTGCAACCTTGGCATCAATTGCCTGGCTGACCTTCGTGTATGCGGCGGCTGACAGAAAGGGCTGTACGAACTGCTTCGTGCTTTCGCCGTTGCTGGGATTGACCGACGCGAGGGCATTTGTTACTGCGTACGCGATAGCCCGCTTCGCGCCCGTGTCCATCCCGTTCTTCTCAATCTTCGCGCCATCGGGCATGCCCGGAACCCGATTTACGACAACAACGTTGGTAAAGAAGACCTTGATCGCGAGGATCAACATCGCGACGCCGATGCACGCGACGCCAATGCTGAGCAGGCCGTTTCTTTTATTTAATTCAGCAACCGATTTGTTGCGGTTTGGAAGATCCATAGCGCTTTCCTGTTACTCCCCGTCAGGGAGAATGCGATTGAGGAGCCGTTTAGAGCCGGGGTTGATGACCTTCGCGTCTCCAACGAACACTGTGCGCTGCGACTGGAAGCCATTCGAGTACTTCGCCAGTCCGAACCTGAACAGCCACACGGTTACGAAACCGGGAAGCCGCGTGCTGCGCCATTCGAGATATTTGCGGTTCGCGTGGTAGCCGACGAAAGGAATGCCTAGATATGCCCCAGTGCCCCACACCTTTCCGGCGATCAGCGCGACGAAGACGCTGACGATCAGGATGTACGTATCCTTGAATTCGACACCGAGGAAAGCGCTTTCGGATCCGCCGTGCTTCGGAATTCGGAATGAATTATTCGACATGGGCGGCTCCCGCGTTCCAGCAGACGAGATGTTCTTTCCAGTCAGATGCCTCCGCAAACTTGAGCTGGGGCACGCAGGTCCTGTCACCGACCACCACGACTTTCGGCCAGTTCAATTTCGGCTGCGCATGAAAGCGCGTGCGCTTCATCCGTGCGCGGGTACGTGCAGACTCGATCGCCGAGATCTGATCGGCCCGCATCTGATACAGGGCCTCCTCTTCCTTCGCGCTAAAGAGATCGTAGTTCTGACGAGGCGGCTTGCCGATCATGTAGCGCACGTTGCCGCGACCGTCGACCGAGGGGTTGGTCGAGTAGACGTATAAACCGCCGTTTGCGGGTTGCAGCGTTGCGGCACCGGCACCATAGGGGCCGTGTTCGATATAGGTGACCGCGTCATTCGGCAGCGCCGCAGCAACACTTGCGGGCATCGCGGCACAGATCCAGATGAGTAATTGGCGTTTGTTCATACCTTTATTTTAATCACTAGACGAACTGACCACAATTAATATTTGTCGCCGTAAGCGGAGTAGTAGACCCGCTTGGCGAAGTCGCTTGCTGAGACCAGTTTCGAGTCCTGCGCGAAGAACTTCAGCGCTTGCGAAAGGCTCATATCGCCAGACACTTTCGAGTATTCGCCCGGGTTGTCGCTGCTGCCATGGCCGACCACGAAAGTGGGGGCCGCCGTGACGTGGTAGCGCTTGGTCAGGACGGGATCGATGAGCCAGCGCGCCGGCTGCTTCTGGCAGCAGACGTTGTTGATTTCCGCTGCGAATGCCTGCGTCGAGGTCAAGGTTTCACCGGGGCCGCCAAAGCCTGTCAACACAATCACCGCGTGCGCCATGCTTGCCTCCCGGGCAAGCTCGATCAGCGACTGCCGGGGCATCTGTGTCGACACGAAGATGAAGGTGTTCCACCTGGCCGTCATTGTCTGAAGCAGCGTCCCGTCGGCGCGCGCGCTGGTGCACGCGGCCGCAAGGGTGAGCAAAGCGAGAATCTTTTTCATTGCCTGTCCTTTACTGGGCGAGCGACATCGTTGCGCAGCAATCCTTGCGCTGAAACACGAAATAGCCATAGTCCTTGTCCTGCGGACGGGTGGCGCCGACTTCCTGAAATGCAAGCGGTCGGCCGATCGGCGTGCACATGTTGTCCGGGAACGGGAACGTGCGGTTGGTCTTGTACTGGCGTTTATCCATCACCAGCTGCGGTACGCCGAGTGCGCCACACGAGTCGAGTGCATCCTGCCCCGCTGAACTCTGCTGGGCGCCTGCGGCGTGCAGCTTTGCGAAGATCCGCGCGATCATCAGGTGAGAAACCTGTTCCGGTGTGTTCGCCACCGCAACGTTGCCGTCCAGGGGGTACATGGGCCCCCATGCGCCCGCCACCCAAAAGAGGATCTGCATCGGAAAGCCGAAGGTCGCCGAGATCGCATCCGGCAATTCGGCTGCGATGCTGGGGACGCCGGCGAATGGATAGGCGTAGGGTGTGAGCATGAGCGACAGCGAGTCGTCGTTCCAGGTCGGGTCCGCCCAGCTAAGAAAGGGGACATCAAACGACCGGTTGTCCAGGCACGGATTGTTGACCACCACGCCGATAGCCGACATGACGGGATTGATGTACTCATTGACCTGCATGAAGGCCGACTTTCGCTTGCCGCCGATGGGCGCAGTGGTTGTGTTCTCGGTCCCGTATTCCGCGGCGTTGTAGGGTGTGTTGATGTCAATTCCCCCCAGCAGCGGCATGCAACCGGGCTTGTTGGTTGTGTCGACCATGTAGCGCGGCTCCCAAAATGACACAGGCGTTCCGATCGCGAGGTTATTCGCGCAGATGCAGACCGGCGAACTGCTTACCCCCGTGTCGTAGTCGTCACCGGAGACACCGAGGTTCAGAAGGCCGCCCACGATAGAGATTGGGAAAATGCAGTCGTAGCAGATATCGCTGATCAGATTCGGAAAGCTGCCGTTGCAGATCTGCTGGGCCTGAGCGCCACCAGAGATTCCAAACCCAATAACGAGGGCAAACCAGAGACGGACAAGATATTTCAATTTGAGACTCCCATACCGAACTGGATTGCGAGCTTGTCGCCCTGCTGAACGAGCGCGGCTGGCACGCTGTTGATCTCGACGCCATAGAGCTTTGAAAGGCTGCTGATGATCATCTTTCGCTGGTCAAAGTAGAACGGCACGCCCATGCCGCCATGCCACGGCACATTGCGGTACTTGATCCGCATGAGGTACGGGGACCCCGCTGTGAGCACGATCTTCAGCGGTTCGTTCTGGCTGCGCCTGACGGCGTACGCAACCTGTTGCGGGTCGTTTCCGTCAATGAAGAGAAGGCCGCTGGTCAGCGGCATGATCTTGAGCGGTTCGATCACCGTCCCCCGCTTCACGATGACCCGTCCATCCTGGTCTTTGTAATCGGACGGGACGACGAACCGCAGTTCGCGCAGCTCCGTTCGCGCCGTGTAGTCGCTTCGGATGCCAAGCGATGGCGGGTTCTTGATCGACGCGATCGTGCGGTCGCGGTAGTTCTTCCAGAACTGGTCAAGCTCCCCGCTCGCCTGCTTTTTGCGCATGACATCCTTGATCTGCTCGCCTGCATCGCGATCCAGCGCGTATGTCTGAGCCTTGACTCCAAGATCCTCCGCGCAAGACAGATTCGCAGCAGTCGCCGTCAAGAGCAGCAGTGTTATCGGAAGTATCTGTTTCATTGCTGCACCACCAAAGTTGGTCTTTCGGGTTGCACGGGGTCGGCCGTGCGGCTCGAGTGCGCCGGAACCGGACTGGTCGAGGGCTTCTGTGTAATCCGCTCGTACGTCGCCTGCACCAGGCGGGCGTACTTGATCCGCGCCTGCTCCTTGTCTGGTTTGATACCGGCGCCATATGCGCCGACCGCACGCCAGGTATCGCCGTACATACGGATGAAGTCGGCCAGCAGGAACGCGCCCACGTTGATATTGGTACAGGCGTCAAAGAGATCGCGTTCGTAGATGCCGTACTTCTTTAACCAGTTCAGGTGGAATGGCATGATCTGCATCACCCCAATCGCGTTGGTGTCGGCGTTGGTCACATACGGTCTGTAGTTCGACTCGACCTTGCCGATCGCCCGCAGCAAATTCACATTGATGTTGCGGCGCTGCGCTGCATGGGCGAAGCACTCATCCGTACCCGCCTGCGCCGCATTACATGCGATTAGTGCTACTAAGGGATATAGAAGGAAGCGCAACATCACGTCGTCTACGTCTTTTCAGGAGAACCGGCGCAGGCCAGCCTGCGCGAGCTTTCTTGAGAGTGCGAACGCGCCAAGGATCACTTCGATCATGACGGCGGCGAAGACAACGTAGAAAGACAGCGCAATGATCAGCGGTCCCATTGGGCCCATTTCACCCGCGGTGTACATCATGAAGATCGCCGTCGCGACCAGCGTGATTACCCCCGCGTGAAGAACGGTGTGCTGGCCACGCACGGCCAGCCGCGAAAGGAGTCGGTTGGTCAGTGCTTTCATTTCGATGCCGTCGAAAGGTTCGCATGCGACTTGGCGAGCTGGGCTTGAATCCGCTCGGCCGGAGCAGCGCCGGGGATCAGGGTGCCGTCTTCAAAGATCAGCGCTGGCGTGCCGGCGATCTGCCACTTTTCCCCAACGGCAAGGTTTCGCGCAATCGGGTTATCGCATAGAGGCTGATCGGGCTGCTTGTGTTGATGGAGGTAGTTGTGCCAAGCAGGCATTAGCGCGTTTGCCGGGACCACTTGAGCGATGTTCTGATAATCGTGCCATGCCTGGACGCGATCGGCCTGACACCAGATCGCTTCCGCCACGCCCGGCGCGTTCGGGTGCAATTGCGCGAGCGGGAACGGGAAAATGTAGATGGTTACATCGGTCAGCTTGGTCAGGCTGCCTTCTAGGGACCGGCAGTACGGGCAGTCCGGATCTGAGAATACATACAGCCGACGTGAACCACTGCCGAACTTGATCGCGTCCTTCAGGTCCAGTTGGGATACGTCGATTTTCGGCCGGTTCGCTTCCTCGATTGCGGACGTCAGCGACACATTCTTCTTGAGGTCGATGACGTTGCCGGAAATCAGGATCGACAGGTCGTCGCGGACGAAGAAAATCTCGTTGCCCTTGACGACCGAGTAAAAGCCGGGAAACGCCTTCTCGATCTTTGCCCCCTGTGCAGCCGGGAAGCGCTTAACCAGATCTTCCGAGAAGCCCGCGTGGGCCATGAGCGTATAACCGGCGCAGATTACCGCTGCGGAAACTTTCCAAAACAAACGCATAAAACCTCTATCTTCGATGAGAGCGCTTCATGAGGCGAACGGTCACCTCAGGTAGCTCGGGTTTGTACTGCAAGATGAATTCGATGACCGATCCCACGTTGGCCCATGTGCGTGCGATCTTGCGCTGGGTGTACAGAATGTGTTCGGTCTTCGAACGGGCAAAAATCGTGAGCAGGACGTACCCGCTCTCGACTTCCTGAATTACAAAATCCTTGATCGTCCCGGCTGCAGCGGCCTGCTTCAGGTCCAACTCAACAATTACATCGTTCATTATTCGCTCCAGATCAATTAATCCCCAAATGATACCGAAGCGGGCAAGCATGCCGGCCGTTTCTCCTTCACGGCGGCAAGAGGGGTTGGGCCGAACGAGTCAGCCGTGCTTGATGATACACACGGCAGCATCAAAACATCAATATTGATGTTATGAAAAATAGTTGTTGAACACGACCGCTCCATAGACCAGCGCAGCCACACACAGGCATGCGGTGAACTCGGTCTCGTAGAGGCCCTTGTGCTTGCGCCAGTAGATGAAACCCACTAGAAGCGCGACGATGAAGCAGATCTTGATGGCCGAAACGACGACAGCAAAGCTCGCCCACTGGCCTAGCCAGTTGAGTAGTTTGTTGGTCTCAAATCGCCCGCGAGGAGCTGTGAGTGTGCTGTGCCAGTCGAGCACCTGAAGTACCGCGACAGCCATGAGAAGAATAGGCGTGCGGTTCCCGAAAATCGCTTGAAGCTTTTGGTCTTTAGTCATTGTGCCCCCGTATAGGCCGCGCTAACGTTCTTAACTTGTATCATGCGCGGTAGTGAGTATAATTTATTTTTCAATGACTTGCATTATCTAACGTTGTACTTCAGCAACCGGAATATTGGTAAGCATCGTTGAGAAATGTGCGACGGCTGTATTGCGATGAATAGGGACTTTTGGCTACTCAATACGCATTGTTTTAAGGTTATTTTCAGCACCTCGACTACAATTTCGCCGTTGAACGAGCATGAGCTTCCGGCAGATATGGCATTGATTGCAACGACACACGGAAGTACGGCGCGTCGCGCGTCAGGAGGCGCGTGCGAGTCGGAGAAGTCGGACCACATTGCCCTGCTCTTCCCATAACCGCGGTATCCAAGAAGTCCAGCCCAAATTGGCGTAAAGGACCGGAGTGTGCCTATGCAGCTTGAAAATATTCGGTATGTAAATTTCGATGAACCTGATAGGCGGCTCGTGCAGGAACGAGCAATCGAGGCGGCGACGGCCGACCCGGAGAAGTTTCTCCTGGCGTATCGCGACGACGCGCGTTCATTTGATGGACGTTACGTCGCTGCGGATCTGTTCAAGGAAACGTTTGCGGAGTTCAGTGCGTCTCGCGAATCGCGCAACAGGTACAACAACCCGGTGCACAATTCTGCGGCGGTGCTTTCGTCAGCCCTGTTTGCGCAGAATCTCCAGGGCAAGCGGGAGTCAGGTCGGGATACGGTGTATTTTCTGACAGGATCGCCTGGCGCCGGCAAGACGTCCATGGTGCTGAAGGAAAATTCGTTGCCACGCGACGCGCACATGGTCTTCGAGGGACAGATGTCGACCTTCGCAACGAGCGTCGACAAGATCCAGCAGGCGATCGACGCCGGGTTCCGGGCGCATATCATCGTTGTACATGCGCGTTCAGAAAACGCCCTCGACAATACGCTACGGCGGTTCTACGAGGAAGGACGCGGATCCAGCATCGCGACAATCGCAAAGATTCAGGGCGGTCTGCCGCAATCGCTGGAACAACTTGGCGCATACTTTGGCGATAACGTCCTGCTGGACATAGTCGACGTCCGCGATCGCTCGAAGCCAGTCAACCTGCAGGGCTTCGAAAATATCAATGTTCTTAAATCGGAAGGTACTTATGAACACATCGAACAACGGCTCCACGCCAGAATCGAACAACTCCGGGAAAGCGGGCGAATCAACGACGACGCCTACCGACAAGCAGCCGGACTCCCACCGCGAGATCGCCTCGCAGTGGATCAACAGCGCCATGGAAGGGATCAAGGAGATGCACGAGAACGAGGAATCCCGTCAGGAAGTGGCCAAGCGCCTGTTCTAGGGCACGATCACGCAAAAGAGGGTGATGCGGGCCGGCAGACGCAGAGCGGCTTGCGTATTACCGATTCGAGTAAGGTCAGCTCGAATGTGACCGGCAAGGTCGTCGAAGTAACCGACACGCATGTGCTTGTTCAGACGGGGAGAACCGACGCCGTGCGGTTTGCCAAGGCGGATCTGAGCCGCGACGTAAGCAAGGGACAGCGCATCGAGCTGGAATTCAAGGCGAACGAGCGTAAGCAGGTGAACGAGCAGACGAAGCAGACGACCGAACAGACTCGGCAGCGCGAAGTTTCGCAGCAAAACACCCGGAAGCGTGGGCTAGACGGTCTTTGAAACCAGCGATGCGGGCCCGCTGGCATCAACGGAAGGCCGCGATAACACGTAACTCTACGGGGAGCTGCAGATGCACCAGTATTCGATCGACGGAAGGGTTTACAACGAGGATGACCCGGGCCTGCAGGCGGCGCTTGGGCGGGTCCACCATACAAAAATTCGGCCGCTCTGCCTGTGTGTTCGACCTGGAGCGCCTATGTACGTCTCCAAGGTATCCGGACATTTCCAGATCAAACGTATGCCGGAGTCCGGCGCAGACCACTCAGCAGACTGCGACTCGTACGAGCCGCCTGCGGAGCTAAGTGGTCTTGGCGAGGTGATGGGTCACGCGATCAAGGAAGACGTCGAGGAAGGCATGACGATGCTTAAACTCGACTTTGCGCTGAACAAGATTGCAGGCCGTGCGCCGCCGGCGCCGTCCGAGTCAGAGCAAGGAAGCATAAAGGCGGACAGCTCGAAGTTGACGATACGTTCGCTGCTGCACTTCCTGTGGGATGAATCCCACCTCACCCACTGGAACCCCGGCATGCAGGGAAAGCGGAGCTGGGCGACGGTGCACAAGTACCTGAGTCGCGCGGCACATGGGAAGATCACGAAGGGGCTGCATCTGCCCACTACCCTCTACGTTCCCGAACCCTTCTACGTCGACCGCAAGGACGAGATCACACAGCGGCGTAAGGCGTTCATTGCCGGGGCCGAAAAATCGGATCGTCCGGGGCAGAAACTGTTCATCGTTATTGGCGAAGTGAAGGAAGTCACCGCCGCACGCTACGGCCGCAAAATGATCCTGAAGCAGGTTCCGGATTTCTTCTTCATGATCAGCGAGGATCTGAACAAGAAGCTGAAGAAGGTATTCACAGACGAAGTCAGCCTGTGGAATGCTTTTCCTGAAATCCACCTGGTCACGATTGCGACTTTCAGCATTGACCCGGCCGGCGTCGCACAGATCGAGGAAATGGCGTTCATGGTCACGACCGAGCACTGGGTCCCGTTCACGAATGTCGACGAGAAGAATCTGATAGAGACGCTGATTGCTTCAGGCCGCCGCTTTGTAAAAGGCCAGCGCTACAACCTGCCTGCCTCGCGCCCTCTGGCGAGCGTCATCCTGAGCGATACGCAGCCGAAGCACACGGCCATGTACCTTGTGCCGTCCAACGCCTCGGAGGACTACATGGCAGCACTCAACGACCTGACAGAAAGCAGCCCGCTCAAGCACTTGCGGTGGATCTCTGGTGACGTGATGCCCGAAATTCCGCCAGCTGTAGTACCTTCGCGCGCAGCGTGACCCTGCAGAAGAGTGCTGTTTCGCATGCGAAATTGGCGCCTCTCCTGCATCTAGTTAGATCCGTCAGAACCTGTATCCGTGAATCTTCCCTCGACTGTCTTTCAGGTGCCAATCCGCGCGATTGGTGCCTACCTCGCGCCTCCAGCTCTCGGGGCGATCGTACTCTGGCGCATCGCCCGCGGTAACGCGATATTTGCCCTTCTGTCGCTCCCAGCAACCCTGACGCACGAGTTTTCGCATTTCGTATGCGGTCACCTCGTTGGAGCGCGACCGGTCAGCCTATCGGTGTGGCCGCGGCGTGCACCCGACGGGTCCTACATGTTTGGCGAGGTGGTGTTCGAGAACATACGGTGGTGGAACGCGGCCCCGGCTAGTCTCGCCCCTTTGCTGGGGTACGGTATCGCCGCTGGCACAGCACTGCTGCGGTTGCGCAACGGGTTTGCGTTCTCGCCATGGGATGTGGTCCTATGGGCGGGCCTCGCGCAGCTGCTGTTCGGGGCATGGCCGTCAACGGTGGACTGGCGTCTTTCGCTGAGATCGTGGCCTTTGTTTGGCGCGGCCGCTGTGGCGGTCTGGTTGCACTGGAGCGGCGCGCTCGCGGCCATTTGAGTCGCTGGTGGAATAGAAAAAGGGGCGCACTTTGGCGCCCCTTTTCGTTCGCGGCTATCTCAAGCAGCGTACCGCATTGCAGAGCCAGCTATTACTTGCCAAGGCCTGTTTTTGCGATCTGTTGCTGGACGTACTGCGCGAACAGCGCGTGCAGGTGCGTCGATGGGTGGACATTGTCGGCAAACATGTAGGTCTGGTCCGCGCCGGCCACCGTGTAGGTTTGGGGCGAGCAGAACAGCGACGAGGCCAACGACGCGCCATACTGCGCCGCGGTCAGGCCGTTGAGCACTTCCGGATGCTGCGTGCCGTAAGCGGTTGCGTTGGCGGCCATCGACTGGAGGTTACATGCCGTGCCCGTATTCGACACAGTGAAGCCGTTGGTCTGATAGTCCGTCGTAATCCCATCCTGCCAGCCGAAAGCATCGATCTGGATGACCTGGCTGCCTGACAGTCCGAGCGCCTGAAGCGATTGCGCAAGTGCTGCGTTGTACACGGTAGCCAGGCCTGTGAGCAGCTGCTGGGCCGCCGCACCGCTGGTGACGCCAAGCGGGGTCTGTCCGATATCCGGCACGTTCGAGACGACAACATGCGTTGCGCCGGAAGCGACGATCTGTTTGACAACACCAGCGAAGGTCTGTGCAACCGGGCCGAGCGAAGCTGTTGCCTCCTTCTGCAGCGCGACGGCCGGGTCCATCCCGCCCGCCACGTCGGCGGCGATCGCTGCCTGAATGCTCGGCTCCAGTTCGAAGATGTCGTTGGCGCCGCCGTTGATCAACACCAGCTGATTCGAGTTGAAGCTGCCATGAGCCGACAGGTAATTCTGGACCTGCTGTGTGACCGGTACGGTCGTAGCCTGTGCGTAGGCGGCGTTGGCGACGCCGGCAGGAGCATGGCCTTCGCCGTCCGGATCCTGGACACGGGAACCGCCTTGCGCGTAGCCGAATCCTGTCGACGGAGCAAGCGGTTGGCCAAAACCGCCGAGGTAAGCAGCGGTCAGCGAGCCGCCATAGTATTCCGCCACCTTTTGTGTCCAGACCTCGCCCGGATTCGTCGTGAAGCGGCCGCCGCCGAAGCTCGCAGTAATCACTGGTGCGTAGGTGCCGACGTCGGACAGACTGTCACCGAACGAAACGACTTGCAGGTTGATACCGCCCGGTGACGTCGCGGCGTTGTTTGAACCGGTGCTGCTGCTTCCCCCACCACCGCCACCGCCGCCACATGCAGCCAGCATCGCAAATGCAGCACTTGCTATCGCGAGTTGAGCAAAGCGGGTGAGTGGGCTGCGGTCCGAACCGGCTTTCGTATTGATTTGATTGGTCGACTTCATCGGGCTATGTCCTCGTTTTTATCTGGCGACGGTCACGCTGTCTAGTTCTATTGATTTGAATCTCTTCGCAGGAAGCCGGTCCCCACCAGGGGACGGTTCCTAACACCGACACATCGGAGAAGTGCTACTCGTTACTTATTCCCCGCTGCATCATGGTTCCCATTGTATCACAGTGAATCATCAACACATCAATATTGATGTTTTGAAAAAGTGAAGTTTAGGCTCCAATTCAAGCGTTCTGTAGGGTGACACAGAAAGTGAAAACTGTGCCACACAAGTGAAAAAGTGCCGGTGGAGATAGTGAAAAATCTAGCAGTGGTCGAAAGTCAGACGGGCGAAGTCGAGCCATTGCGGACATTTCCCGTTGCCGCATCTTGCCAATTGCTGCCTAGGGCCGATGCCTTCACACAGGCTGGGGTCGGGCGCTGCGAGAGGAAGGCGGTTCCGGTCAACCCAGATTCCTCAACCACCAAGGGCAACAATGGTGTTGTCGAGCCGTCGCAACAGGTCGTCGTATGTGATGATATCCAGCATGTTCGCGTACTTGCGCTTGATCACCTCGAAGTCCAACCGCTGACTGCCAGTCATTTCGGCACCGCCGATCTGATCGCGCCCAACGATGATGATCGCCTTAGGGTTGGAGATCCGGATATTCATGCCCGTTGGCAGCTCAGCGGCATACTTTTTGGTGAGTGTCTCTTCACCTTTGACACCCCATTTCGACAAGTGGAAGAGATACTTCTCGGCCTGCATGATGCTGCCGCTCAACTCGGAGGTCGGGATGCTATTGCCGCGGTAAGGGCTCTTGCGAAGGATCTTGTCATCGAAAGGTTTTTTGACCTCGATGACGTCGAGATTGCCGTTCGCATCAACCAAGCCGATGTCGATATGACGATCGGTCTTCTTGGTCGGGTCGCTGTAGTGGTCGTGGATAGTGATGTTCTCAAGCACCTTGATGTACTTCGGGAACAACAGGAGCAGGAAGGAAAGCATCAGCTGCTGCCACTCGCGCTCGGACAGATGCTGCTTGGTCGCCAACGCATCTTTGATCAGGTCTCGGATCAAGACGTATTTCTCGATTTCCAGTTTCCCCAGGACGCTCAAGTCGAGTTTCGTGGTACCGGTGAGCGCCGTCTTTTTTTTGTTGAGATACGTCTCAAAGCGACCCCGCGCATCCTTCATGCCGTCCAGGTACTCTGAAAGGATCGTGTGAACCCGGGCATTAGCATAGCAATCGAGTTCATAGGTGTTCGGGAATTTCTCGATCAACTCCTCAAATACGTCGCGAGGGATTGCTCCGGGACGGTCCCCTCCAATCACGATGGGATCGGAGTGTTCTAGCAGCGCTGAGAGCCGACCAAAAATTGAAACGTGGCGCTCGGCAGCAAAGGTCACTCGCTTGAGCGTCACATCTCGACTTATGAGCAAGTCGTTCTTGATACCGAGGACCCTTGCGGGAATCTTCACATAGCCATCTACGAATGTGCCGAATCGAAACCGACACACGTACTCATCGAAATCTTGCGTGGGAGTGGGAGGATTTAGCAAGTCCGCACGTTGAAACGAGAATACGCGGGATACTCGCGCCACATTGTTGTTCGTGAGTTCGTCCACGACCCACCGGTTAGTGCCACTCTGATCTCCTTCGTATTCGAGATCTACACCTGTAGCCGTGATTTGGAACTTAAGCATGTTTCCCCTCGGTGCGAGAATTCGACGTTTCTACTTGCGTCTATTGAGCGATATTCGTGGACACTTGCTCGCCGCTTGTTCTGACGAGCATCAAAGGCGCGTCGGTGAGAATCCGATGGGGGCTTTTCACTTACTGCGGCAGAACGTGACGATTATTTCACTTTTCTTGGCACATGCTGTCCGGATACGTGCCACAGCGACGGATGCAAAAGCGAAACGCAACTGGCCTGCTCTGCATTTAGTCCCGTCCACGAACGATCGGGGCTACGAACATAGATGGCTCTTGTTGCTGGCGAACTATCCTGAAGCTGTTGAAAGCGGGTCTGGCTTTAAAAACTTCAACGCGCGCCTTTGATGGCGTAACCGTCTCCGCAATGCTACGCACGTCCGCATCGCACCTAGCACCGAGTATCACTTCGCGTAGAGTGATGTGAGGCTGAAAATTCAGATAGTATTTCCCATCTTGGGCTTCGCGCTGATCGAGTTGGGCGAACATCCGCAATTCGCGTTCATACTCCCAGTCTTTAAACTTCGTGGTCAAAATGGCGCGCATTTGCTGTTCAACAAGGTGTTCACCGCGACCGATATGCTCGAGCAAGCCACTTAGTCGCTCGGCTCGATAGCTAACCTGAGATGCCTCGGCATCGACCACATCAAATCCGAGACACACTCCCCGATGCTTATCACCATAGTGCGCCCACATTACAGGGCTCTCCCAGGACCGACTGGCACATAGCATTCCAATTGTTTTAGTCCAGTGCCTGTGAAGCATTTGATATGCGCGGCGCGCCTTGGGCTCGCCAACCGCAGCACCGAGTAGTTCGAATGGGTCATTCAGTTCTTCGATGGTCGAAAGCTTGAAACGCTGCTCACGCAGAATTTTTTCTGCCCAATTCCGTCCAGTCAGATAGTAGAGGCGCATATCAGCGTGCCTTTCGCGTTTCGCGTAGAAATAGGCGGCATTGTCCCCCGCCTATCGCGAACTGGCAAACCATTCGGAGATTCTCAAATCGGGCGCCTAGCTCTAAAAGAGGAGCAGTGACGCGTGGCTACTAGGGAAACGTGAGCCGCTGCAGTAAGTGGGTGACAGGCGGCGCCGCAGAACAGAACAGCGGCCACCGCTGCGCGATGCGTCACTTCGGCTGGACGCGGATCTCGCTCGCAGGCACTGTGAAGACAGGACGGTCTGCAGGTGTGGTGGTCGCGGGCTTTGTGTCTTCAACGGAGCGACGCAGGGCTCTACCGTCAGCTTCCCCACTCGTATATGACGGCCATGGTGCGAACGGGCGCTGGTAATTTTGACCAAGTTCGATCGAGGTTGGACAGCGATACACGGCTTTGTCGCCTTCGAGACGAACGAGCACCGCAGTGCGGCATTGCACGCTCGATCCGAAGTAGCCAGGATCTGCAGTACCTGAATGTGCGGCGTCCCGGAAAAACAGCCAGTGATCGGCAGCAACTCCGCAGAGGTAGAGCCCGGCTAGGACTGCCCATATCGCCATGCCGAACCGCACGCCAGCGCCCTTGTGCGTTGCTGGATCTCGCGCGAGAACAATGAGCCGGCCGCCGAAAAGCGCAACGGTCAAAAGACCGAACGCGAAGAACGCGAGAACGCAGTAGTTCGTGGCATCGCCGGCAATGCCCTTTCGCGGATCGGGGATCAGTTCGAACCCCAGCAACACACCTAAAGCGCCGACCAGGCAGACTAGAAAATGCGCCTGAGCGATGAGCGCGGCCCGTCCTTTTGCGACGAGGCCGCGTACCGCCAGTATCAGGTTGGCGTAGGCGGCAAACAGGAAAACGGGGAGAAATACCATGAGGTCTCTGCTTTGTTTGACGGGCCTGTAAAGTAACTCGACTTTCGTCGGCCGACGCGCGGGTATCACGTGAGGCGTTGGGCGAACCGTAGCCACGGGTCCGCCCTTGCACGAGGAACGGTTCGGACCGTTCCCCGTGCTGTGCCGCCCCAATCAGCTAGGCTTGTACTGCATACGCTGCAGCAGGTCGTCTTCATCCGCCGCCGTTGCCAGCTGCGCGTAGTCCGTCCCGAGAATTGCCTGTTCCGCCTCTGCTACAGCGAGGTGGTTGGTTGCTACGACGGGCGTCAGGCTGTAGGTCAGCTTGCCGGGTGCAAGGTTCAATGCAAGCAGAGCACCGAGAAGCCCTTTCAACTCGCTGGCTCGAGCTGAACGTTGTGCAGAAATCTCGGACGAGTCAATAACGACGGTCACGTTTTCGCCCGGAACGTACGGCAGCGCGAGGACGGCGACCGCCTGAAGAATAGGGCTGTTTTGCAGCAGGTTATTATCGGCACCCTTTAGTTCCACTTCGTACCGGTACGCCTGGGTCACAGCGAGGCGCAGCTCCTTCAGATGAGGGCTCTTTGCGTAGGCCAGGATGGCGGCTACGGTATCGTTGGTAGAGGTGGTAACGGCTCGGAAGCGAATCTTTGTCTGTTCAGTCATTGTTTTTTGCGTGTGGTGTTGGCCGGCAACCGGCCGGTCGGCGGGGCGCGTCGCGCGCCATGGTCTTATCTATAGCTACCGGGTTTTCAGTTGCGCGCGTACAGCGTCGACGTGCTCTCGCGGAACCGAGAAGGGGGCGTACTCGAGCTGCAGGAGCTTCATCATCGCGACGATCCGATGGCGGCCGTCCGTCAGGCTTGCTGCCCCTGTTTCGAGTCCCATATAGGGCGTATAGCACCATCCGTTGCTCAGGTCGCGCTTCACCTTGCTCCAGCGGGCCGGATTCAGATGCAAACGGTCTTCTGGTGGCATCGTGTCCAGAGCGCTTTGAAGCTCAATGGTGACGCTCTCGAAGCCAGTGCAATTAGGCGGGACGCGGAACTGCAGCTCGCGAGTCGGGTAGTCATGCTTGAGACACGGGGGCAAGTCTTCGAGCGTTGGAAACCTGTACCACTCATCGCCGAACTCTTCTCCGCCCAAGGCGAATTTCATGTAGAAGTACATCGACACGCCTGCAGGGACAGGCGGCAGCGTTTTGGTAGTCATTCTCAGAATCCGTATGGCTGGTCCTGCCAGCGTTTCAATACCCGGTAATCGTGTTCGGGGAGGACGATAAGGCCGTTCTCTGCAGCGGCAAGAATCCGCTCAATTGAACCCGACTTCACCAGGTCGCCGTGAAGCCCGTAGAAGTACCAGCTGAACGGCACGCCGATTCGCTCGTCGAACTTGTTCAGTCGGCCAAACAGCGCGTAGTCGTCCATGTTGCGGGTCTTTTCGACGGCCGCCACCTTGCGGTTGTGTCCCCACTGCGGAATGAAGTAGAGGTGACGCGGCTGGGTCTGGTCTGACTGATGCCCCTCCGAATCCTGCGGCTCGAACACCCAGCGCCGGCAGATTCGTTCGCCACTTGCACCCGCGCTCGACTCACACCAGTCGTCAAAAAACCGCCGGGATTTGTGGGGGTATTTGTCGAATGCCGGGTACATCTCGCCGTACGATTCGGAGCCGGACTCACCTGTCTGCAGGTCCGTGAATTTGAAGCGACGTGCGGCAGCGACGCGCCGTTCCTCGGCGGTACAGGCGTCGGCTAAACGAAGAAAACTCGGCATGTCGATCGCGTCGTAGAGCCTGTACCGGGCGCTGCCCAGCGGGCGCGGATCGATCGGCTCGCCTAGATAATTGTGATAGACGAGAAGATCGTTCGGGCGCTCCGGCTGCCTCCAGGCGGCACTCGTGAAGAGGTTTCGGCTGATAGCCTCGGTTTCAGTGAAGATGCGAAACTGGGTGAAATTGTCCTGTGCACCGCCGCGGTCATGGACGAAGAAATGCAGTACCGGCTGGATCTCGGAAAGCAGGTAGCCCTCGTCTTTGTAGTGCTCCCACACGGCGGCGACGTCGCCGTTGCGTGCGTCAATCTCGGATCGGATCCAGTCGCGATAGTTGTCCGCGACCAACGCTCCCGCCGCGTCGAATACTCGCGCGGGGTGTGCCCCGTAGCTGTCGCGTGATGTTACGTACGCCGGGGAGCGAAATTCGGTGCGCGTCGCGAGCGCGGCAAGCAGCGCAGCGTGTCGCAGCTCCACCGGCGCTGACGCGACAACAGTTTCGAGGATGTCCGTCTGGACACAGTATTCGTGCTTCATGCGTTTTTGTTCCGATTCACCGATCGCCGATCGGCTCGTTGAATGTCGGACTGTCGGTGCCAGTTCGGTTCACTTCCGGCGTGACCTTGTGCCAATGAAAATCGTCCGAGGACTTGCCCGCAGTGTTGGCGAGGTGCACGGCTTCCTCGAACGTCGTGCCAGGATCCAGCCATATTCTGGCTTCTTCAAGCGTTAGCACAAGCGGCCGTCGGTCATGCACGTCGAGCATGCCGCTGTCGGCCGCCGCGGTCACGATCACAAAGCCGAACACGACGCCCGGCGTCTCGGAGGGAGCTGCGTCGGCCCGCACGCTGCTCAGCCCCGCAAAATAGACGGGAGGTCCGGCATTTGACGATATGAAAAAGGGCTGTTTCTTGCCTTTCGGTCCCACCCACTCGTACCAGCCGTCGGCCGGAACCAGCACGCGCCCCGAAGTGAACATCCATTTCCACGTGCTCGACGCGGCCTTGTCGAGCCGAGCGTTGATCATCATCTGACTCTTTCTGGCTACTGCCCACGCCGGTCTGAATCCCCACGTTTCGAGGCGCGGCCCGGCGGGGCCGATGATGGGCTGCTTGGTGCCTGGCGAGATGTTCCAGCTCGGTCGGAAGATGTCCGCATGTCCGGCAAGCCGACTATCGCCGGCATCAGTCATCAGCGGCTCGATGTAAAACAGATCCTTCTGGCCGCGCGAATAACGTCCACACATGAAAAACCTCCAGCAACGGCAGGTTGGCTAGAAAAGCGACTGTTGCTCGGGCGTACGGACATCCAGTCGTTGCTCCGGGGCCGCTTCGCTCATACGTACCATCAACGGCACGCCCATACGATCGATCGTCAGGCTGAATCCATAGACGCCGGGACCGAGGTGTGTCAGCCGTTTCCAGGTTGGCATGAAGCCACGCTCGCGTGCTATCCGGGTCAGCGTAGTCCGGTCCATGCCCTTGATGCAATCCTTGATGAATTGCGCGCCGGTCGCCGGCATCAGATCGGCCGGGAACGTTTCCGGCAAACCGAACGATTCAAGACCCTCCATGCCCAGCCTCCACCTGATTGGTCAGAGATACGGTCACACGGTTGTTGCTGCGGCGAAGGATTTCATCTTCGTGGAGCAGGCTGGTAGCGGCGGCCATCGCAGCCTCATCGACGTCGCCAGCAAAAGTGATTGCCACGCCAAACTTTCTTCCCCGCATCCGATAGAAGCGCAGTACCGAGCACTCGTCGGGGCTTAGCGTCGCGAAGATCCGTCCATCAAGCGCCCGGACGGAATCAATGTCCGGCACTTTGTCTCCCACGCGGCCGTACACCGGCACCTCGACGACGGGCCCGATGACGTTGGCCAGTGCACGGCACAGCGCCGCGCGCATGTCCTCGCCCTCGGCACGTGTGGTCGCCGCCCCTTTAGCGTTCAAACGGCGGAGCAACCCCGCTGAAAGCTCGGAGTCTGCCCGGGGGTTCCAGGGTCCGAGCGGTCGCTCGATCTCGCTGCTGGTCTCGGTCTCGGGCTCGTTGGCCTGGACCAGTACATACGCTGGATACAGGTCTGCATACAGCTGGATGACGACCAGGCTGAAGTCGCCGGTCCAGCAGGCCAGCGTCAGATCAAGCAGCGGTCCGGCCAGCATGGTTGTCTTCACCGGTATCCAGTCTTCGACGATGTTGCCCATTTCAAGCAGATGAACGGGATGTCGTGCAACTACGTTGGTCATTCGGGCTCCGCTTAGAGGAAATCGGGTTGGGAAGGATGAAAATACGCAACTAACCGTCAGCGGTCTCGCCCACCCTACGTGACGCGCTCTCGCCAACGGACACGTTGCAAGCATTCAGGCCTCGACCCGGCCGAGGCGAATCAGCCGCGAATCGATCGCGCCCTTCGTGCGCTCGTGTTTTGCAGCAAGTTCTTTCGGCGAGGCACCCGCATCGAACGCCTCCAACAATCTCTGATCCTCCTCCTCCAGCCATGGGCGCCCGGCGTTCTGCGGCCGTTCACGAACAGGTCGCTCGGCCGGTGCCGGCTCACCGCCGAGCTTGTCGAGTTCCTGAACAGCAAAAAACAGGGCCCGGATCACTTTCGGGTTATTGAACGGGCTCTGTTCGGCGAGGATTTCACCCGTCTCGGGGTCGATGCCGCGCGCCAGTTGCTCAAGGGTCGTTTTCGCTTCAACGGGATTCATACCACCACTCCGCCTGTCATGGTCCTGTCTTGCGGCGGCCGCACAAGCACGGTCGCCACTGGTTTATTTGAAGAGCCGCCGGTCCAGCTCGAAGCGCTGCTTGTGCAGCACGACGACGTGCTTCATGCCGGGATGCGCTGGATTCAGGATCAGGTTGTCGTCACTTGGGCATACAACAGATGGAACCCGCATTGCAAGCCGTTTGCCGGCTTCGAGCCACTGCCTCGCCAGATCCACGGTCGACGCCGGGTCGTGATCAAGTACGTTCCAGTCGTCGGGAAGATCCGGCACGAAAGCATTCGATACAGCCCTGTCCGGAACTTCCAGTGTGACCAGATAAAAGTTGGCCACCGGTAGCAGGCCCGACGCATGAACACGTGCCTCAAGGACGGCTGTCGAGGCGTGGCAGCACGTATAAAGCACGGGCACCCCCCGCGGATTCCAGCGCCCACCCGCTAATGCAGCACCGTTACCGCTCAGATCATCGGCCCGGTATTTGCCGGGCTTCTCTTTGGCAAGACGAAACACCTTCATACGGTCACGCCGTATTCGAGACGCACAAGAAGGTCACGCACACGGTCAAACCCCGTCTGTGTATCCAGCGTGTCCAATGGACGTTCACCACCCAGTTCGACGTTCTGGCGCAGCAGCCATTCAGCCGCCAGCCTGCCGTCTTCAAGTACGTCTTTCGCCTGGGCGTAAATCAGAATCGTACGAGCGGCGCGGTCCGACTCGCTCGCGCTGAGCCGCTCCCCCTGCGAAATCTTGCGGTTGATAGTGCTGCTGGGAAGGCGCAGACTGGCGAGCAAGGTTTGCACAGGGATATCCAGCAACTCGGTGGCAATCCGGCTGACGATCACAGCCTCCATGCCGTCCCGAATCAGGCGTGACTGTTCGCTCGGGGCGAGACCGAGAAAGAACGTCAAATCGTCTTCCTGAGCGCCGAGCCCGTTGGTCCCGATGTGTGCGAGCCTGGCGGCCGCTGCAGACTTTGCCGCCGAAGCGCCGGGCTTTTGCCGCCGCGAATGCGGCCGTCCTGCCACTGCTTCTGCTGTCATGATTTTCTCCCAAATGAGCAACGATTAATGCCCAACTGGGATACAGTTTAGGCTATTACCAAACGGGACACAAGGTATTCCCATTTGGTTTTTTTGGTGCGCGTAAGATCCCTTAGCCCACTGGTAGACGAGAATACTCCGTCCGACTTGGACACGATGGCCTACGGTTGGCGGAAGAAGGAGAGGACCATGACTCTGAGCCGTGACGGCTTCCTATCCACGCACATTAACGCCCTCGCGGATGAGGCGTTGCGGGACTACTGCCCCGGCCATGCGGCGCTCGTAGAGCAGATCAACCGCTTCGCCATCGCCCTGCTGATCGTGCCGCGCGACATCCAACAGCGTGACGCCGACCTGTTCGCCGTCACCCTTTTGGGGAGAGCCGTTCAGGACTTCGAGGGCGCTGTGCTCCTGGGCGCTAGAGGACTGCGCGCGCAGTCGCGCGCCATGGTGCGATCGACCTTCGAAACTGCGCTGTACTGCGTGGCCGCCTCGCGCGACATGGTGCTGTCGCAGGGCGCCAAAATCAAGCCCAAGAAGGGCGAATCGCCTACGACGCGATTCGTCGACGCGTTCGATGGCGGGCACCAGCGATTCCGCGGACAGGTCGCTGCCGAGTTGCGGGACATGCCAGAGGTGCCAGCCGAAACGGAAGCGGCGCTCGACGCGTTGCTCGACGAGATCGGCACGCCAGGGAAGCACCAGGACATTGACCTTCACGGCTTGGCAGAAGACCTAGGCCTGTCCAACCTTTATACAGTCGTCTACCGATCTCTCTCTCAGGACGCCCATCCGTCCGCCACCTCTCTTCAGCACCACGTTGAGGTGAGCGCCAAAGGGAAGATAACCGGTCTGCACATCGGTCCAGACTACTTGCAGTACGCCGATACCTTGGCTCTCGCGGCCTGCTCCTTGTTGGTCGCGTTAGACGGGTTTGTGGGCCGCTTCGGCACACCGGAAGAGCAGGAGGCCCTGCCGGCGCTTGTGAAGGCCTATCGAAAACTCCACGAGCCCCTTGGCGTCCAACCTGACAGTCCAATCGCAACCGCCGTGTAGGTCGGATTTCGAGCACCGCATCAATGCCGTGACGACCGTGGGGCTGAACCTGAACACCCTACTCACCACGTCTGCAGTACATGCTCGTCCGACCTCCATTTCCTCCGGGAGATCACCATGACAGAACTGACGATCGAAAGGTTTGAGTCACAGTTGGCGATGCTGCTTCGCGACTTACCCCGCGGCATGGTGGCCGAATTGACTGACTTCGCAGTCGCCTACTGGAACGGCTGGGAAGTCGTGTATGCGTTCCTGCGTGACGACAACGATGGAAGGATCGAGGAAGAGTTCGATCTCACTGCCTATGTATGGGAGGAGTGGCGACCTGAGCTGACGCGCTGGCTCGCTGCGCCCAGGTTCATCCCACACACCGAGGTGCTTGACTGGACGAACAGACCTTCCGCCGGCGGCGCCCGCGCGAGGGTTGGCTCCTGAACTGGAGCCGGCGCACGATAGCGCAGATGTTCGCAGACGGGACGCCTATCAATCTACAGTCGGTAAGACGGATTCAAAGCAGTGGTGTGCCTCGGAATCGTCTCCGATTTGTCAACTGCTATTGCCGGCTCTGCCGTTCAGAACTGCGGCTGTGCCAAGTGGCAAGTGGCGACGTAGTGCGTGGATAGCAGGTATGGAGTAAGGACAAGCGCGTTCGCTTTCTCCGGGTCGTAGTCAGATCGTTCCAACGGTGCCACGTACATCTCATCTAAGCTCAGGTTCACACGATCAACAGTCACGGTGTCGAGTTGAACCCAACTTTCTTTGTGCCTTGCCTGAAAGGCCGTATCGGAAGCAGCGGTGGAGACTTTCAGCCATTCTGCAATGTAGCCTGCCGTGTCAATTGAGCAATCCGTCGAGTAGACGTAATTCGTGGTCGTGACGCTGCACAGCTTGTACCGTTGATCTGCGACCTTGCCTTCACCGCTCTTGACCAGCACATTGCCTTGGAAGGTGTACGTCCCGCCCACGATGCGACTTGGGTCAGGCTGAGGTATTCCTGCGTCTTTCGGGGCGTTGATTCCCTTCCACTCGTCCGAGCCGCTGCATTGGAGAATGCGTTGCGGAAGAGTTTGCGCCCCGGCTTGGAAGCAGATGAGCAGCAGCGTGACGGACGCACTTATTGCACGTTTCTTCATGTCGTTTCCCCCGGTAGCGCCGGATGCGCCGGCTTTTCACTTGCATTAAACGTGTGGCCGCCATGACGTAAGGACAAACACGCCGTTGCTTGTTGCCAGTGTCAGGTCGTATCTTGCCACCAGGTCAGTATTCGGGGCATGCACATCCGCCACGGTTCGACAGGAAAACCCGCCCGTTGCCACGCGCTGAACGGCGTCCTGCGTCAACGCGACGGAAACACGTGTCCCCGGCAGACTTCCCACCATTCGCGTTACCGTATCTCGGGAGACAGTTAGGCAGTTGTCGTTGGCTGCCGCTAACTCTTGCTGGTCTTGGCTGACCGACGGCGACTTCTTGCCCAGGTGGCAGACCCCTAAGAACAGTGCAAGCGCAACAAGCCAAGCGCCCCTATACAGCGTGCGGTTGCGTGTTGTTCGTGTTTGCTGCTCTTGCATTTACCTTTCCTGTGTCTAAGGGAGAGTACCGGCTCGGATCCTGCAGACTTTTGTTTTACGTTGTGATCTTCCGCAGTAGGGAGGAAAGCCAAAAAGAAGCCATTACCAAGATAAAAAAGACCAGGCCGAGCGGGGGCGAATGGTGCGCAGCCAGCATCGCGATAGCCGCCGCCAGCAACAGAAGCGCGAAATAGCTAACGTATGCGATCAACGAAAGCGCTCGATCTGCTTTCCGTGAAGGGTGTTTGCGCAGGGCAACGATATCTTCCTTCGCGATATAAATGCTCAAAAACAGGGGTATCGCAACGCATGCGAACCAAAGCGCGAAGGGCAACGGCCGATCAAACGGGGTTGAAATGCCCATCAGCGCCAATATGATCAAGACACAGAATCCGGCCGAGCTGAGCGCATGTTTGTCGATCAATAGCTCAATAGCGCTTATCTGAGTTTCAGGAAGGGAGCTGTGCACCGTATCGCAATCAGTTTGTGTGTCCATGCTTTGAATTTGAATCAGGCGGCGATTTGCATCCGATGGCCCATTGCAATAGCAGCATCGAAAAATGCGCTCATCGCATCGCAGTCGGGATGATCATCGTCGTCGTCCGGAGACTCACAACCATGTGGGACAGGCCCAATCTCTTCGCCTTTCTTGACCGCATTGAGTAGCCATTGGAAATGGCCTTCCGCCGCAAGGAATGCGCAGTTATCGATGCCGTATGCATTGGTTAGCGACCAGCCGCCATGCTCGGGCTCATGCCACAGGGTATAACCCTCAAAATCAAATGACCTGCCCTCTCCGTTCGCCGCTGCCTCGACCTGTCTCTTCAACTCGACAGCGGAAGGAAGCGACGCCTGCCACTCGGCACGGCGAGCCGCTGCCTGTTCCCGCTCTTTCCTTGCGCGTTGCCACGTGGCCGCAGCTTCGATCACCCTGTCGACTTCAGGAATATCAGAAAAAAACGGTAGGTTCAAGCCAGGATTGTCGGCTGCAATTGAAAAGATCGCCTGTACCGCGTCATGTATTTCCCCGTCGTCCCGCTCCTGAATCGCTTTGTCCACAACAGTCCGTGCAGAGAGACACTCATAGAGAAGCTTCATGTTCGAGCCGGAAATTAGTGCGTTTTCGGCCTCAGCAAAACCCTCTGCATACACATGCGAAAGCACCACGAATCGGGCGATATGTCCGGATGCCTCACCAAGAGCGGTCCCTGAAAGTGCCGCCTCACGCCCAGCCTGTCTCGCATGTGCGCGAGCCGCGGCCGCATCGTTTCCGCTGGAGTCAAGACCTAAGCGTTCCCGTGTGTGCAGGTAGTCGGCATTCAAAGCGTGATTCAAATCTCTTCCCCGGTTTCCAATGTGTGCGCGAGCTGCCTAGCGGATAGTAGCCGGCCGTTCGAAAATAATGCTGACGAGGCTGACCCAGCTACCAAGGCTAGTCCCGACTTCCAGTGCCCAAAGGTTTTGGATGTGAGTCAGCTACCGCCAAACAGCGATGCTGCGATTTACCGGTAAAAACTCGCTTACACCCAAAGCCGTGTCGAGCTTCACAAAAACCCCTGATACCTTGACTTCTACCACTTCGATCAGTCGATCTCGGTCACTGGTATTTTGCAATGCAGTGAGGCGAATCGCATCGCCAATCCTGACCTCGTTCGCTGCGATTTTTAGTTGCTCAATCATCACTATTTTCCTATGCGTGGCGTCAGTTGTTCTCACGACCGTTGCGAGTATCTGAGCAACCCGCGAATCGCCTCGCCGTCTGACCAAAGCCCCTTGGGTGCCTTGCCGAAGAGGTCGATCAAGCAAAAGACACCAAACGAAAGCACCGTCTCGATACGTAGCCATTGGTATTCAGCGGGGATCATCAACCCTGCCAAAATTGCCACGAGCAGCGCGGCGCCAACCCCTGCGGCGTACATCGAAATCCTGCGGCCACGTTCAAGCGGATGGACCCGGAAATCAACTCGGCCGCCGAACGGGAAAAAGCTGAACCACACGGAGATCCCCCATGCGCGACCGACTCGAAATAAGCGAAGTGAACCAATCCTGATTCGCCGAGGTGGTACGCCATACCACCATCCGCTGATTGCGTGCCCAAGCTCGTGGACGATGCTATACGGCACGCCGAGCAATACGAAAATCAGGAGGAAACGAAAAATGTGCCTGATTGCTTCGTCGATTCCGTCACCGCGGAAAAAATAGAGCGCAAACAAGCAGATACTCAAAACTATAAGAATCCCGGGCAAGACGGCTGTCACCAGCCAAGCCCGGATCGCAGCTGCACGGTTCGTCATTATTTTCCGATGGTCAGCCAACTCACTTCGCCGATGGCAAATCGCCACAACGCAGCCAGCTCAATTCGTCTTCTACCCACGACCGTCGATCATGTGCCGTGTAGCCGAAGTTGCGCCGACTAAACCACACCCACCACGCAACAAGGCGAGATTCAGTTTCGCGGACTGCTTGGCCCTGCGCATCGCGCACAACGTACCGAGGCTTTGAAGTGGTCATAGATTCTTCCGTTCTTACGAGCATGCTGTATTCAATGCCGTAGGAGGCCCTGACAAAGATCTGCAATCCCGGCAGCGAACCCAGCCCATGCTTTCCTTGTTGCAGCCCGAATCGCTTTTCCGATTCCGTTACTGCTTCCATGGGAGCAGCCGGCCGCCCATGACAAAATGAAGGGTGACGGCGATCAACGCGAGCACACCACCGACAAATGCCTGCTTGTCCAGAGGGATGCCAGCCCGCTCGATAAAAGTAAAATGGACGCTCAGTCCAGAAGCGACGAGAACGCCACCTATGAGCGCAAACGCCGCAACGACTATTTCAATCTTTTTGTCCATCCCGTTTTCCTGTGTCTAGGGCAGCGCAATAACGCATTCCAATTTCGTCCAGCGGTCGATGCTCACTTCTCCGTGCGTGTCTGCGATCCATGCCCCATCTGGATACGAACACAGGCATAGCGAATTGTCGGCCGACAGTATCTTGTCCGCCTCCGGGGACCAGTCCTGTCCGTTCGCAAGCATGATTTTCGCCAGTTCAACAATTTGAGGGGTGATCCGCATAGACGTGTTCTTTCCCGATCGCTCAGTACAGTTTTAGTATGGTACGCGCTGCGTACCATGTCAAAGTTTCTTTCGCTTTTTCGTTGGTACATTAAGAAGCCGAACGACAGCCGCTCGCGCCAAGTCAGGAAGCGGCCGAAAGTCTTTTGACGTGGCAGGCATTCGGTACGTTTTGAGCGCGCGCGGATTGATGCCGGATGCCGTCGCGAGTTCATCCCACGTCATCCCGAGTTGATCCTTTGCCGCCTTCAAGAAATCCTGCTGATTGGAAATCAACATTGCCTTTGGGTGTGATACGCGGTGCGTACCATGATAACGCACACGACCACCACCGATATAACGGCATTCCCCGTTTAACCTTGAGCGGCCCACTCAGACGCGAACAACGCAGGCTGAGCGTGCAAAAAAAAACCGACCGGGTTAGGGTCGGCTAAAAGTTCTGCCAATTCCGAGGGCCGTAGCAGAACCTGAGAGAGGCGGAATTATGCCAGCAGTCTGCCCTGCACACATGCGAAATAGCGAAACGATCCAGCTCAGGGCATCTTATAGCCGCCGCGATCACATGCTTCGATCAGCGCGTTATGGACTGCGAGTGGCATTGACGCACGCAATTCCGGTTTCAACGTTGGGAGGCCCTTATCGATGACGTCCGTAGCTTGGGCAAGCGTGACTCGGTTAAGACAGGCCGCGAACACTGGTTGCGTTTGCTGGAAGAGCACGCGATCTGCGTCCAGTACACCAGCGACATAGATCTGTCGCTCTGCGGGCGGCATCGACTGGTACTGATCCGGCGAGACGGTTTGTGGTATGCCGGCCGGAGTCTGCGCGATCGCAGTCGACGCCATCACGATAGCTGTAAGCGCAAACAGAGTTCTGTTTATTTGCATCCCTTTTCCTCGATTCGATTTGTCGGAATTCGATTAGGCCTGCGAAAACCGTGCGCAATGCTGCGCAGGTGTGCAACCTCGCTTTAACGGCAACTAATCCAGTTTTCTTGAACTTCGGACGTGGCCTCAGGGATCATGCCGCGTGCGGTTGCTCCAGCGTTGCTTCGGCCAACTGTCGACGCAGCGTCATGGCCTTCGCCTGCGAGCAGCGAAAAAACTTCCGAATCTCGGCGACTGTGCCGCGGGAGCGACCTGCTGCCACTTCCGCTGCGAGGCGCGCAAGGTCCGCGCTTACAGTCTTGGGCACGAGCATCGTTACCTTCTGGTCACGCGGCAGCGCTGGCAGGGGATCGCCGTTACCGGTCGCGACGGTCGCATGACTGGTAGTAACGCCGGTGTGACCCGGCAGACCCGCGTCAGCCGAGACGATCCGCTGTGCACGACTCTCGCCAACTTGAGAGTTACCCGGCGCTACTGCTGCGTTACTTTTCACCAGTACCCGCCGATCGCCGTCCCGATTTTCCTGAAGCGCGAGTAGCCAGCCGAGGCATGCGACAAACTCCAGCATGGCTCCGAATGCAAAACCAACGGCGAGGTCCACGTTACCCGTCGACGTGCCGAGCAGCTGGGCAACGCGAACGGTAACCGGGTCGCGCATCGCTTCAGCGCGCAACATGTCCTGACGATCCCGTGCCGCGGCCAGCCGGTCGGCCGATTGCTCGCGGCGCCGCGATTCATCGAACGCGACGTTTAGTGCTTCCAGACGCGTCGACAGCGTGTTCCGCCGCAACAGCAACGCAGTGCAGCGTCCTGTGCATTTCTGCATCTTTGCGGTGGCCAGATCAACAGTGATCTGCGCACGTTCAGCGGCGATCGAGGTGAGGTCGCGCCCGGAATCCGTGATAGCCATGACGGGCGACATCGGTGTGTCGACTACTGCGGCCCTGATCTCACCAGCGTGCTGTTGCGCCGAAATGAAGAAAGTCGCATGCCCGTAGCCGGTCGCGAGCATCGCACCCAGCCACAGTACAAGCACAGGGATGCGCTGCGCGACCGGAGCGGATCTGGCCAGCGCGGGCAGCAGATGCGCGCTTAGCAGCAGGACCATTCCGATTCCTACCCAAACCAGCCGCTCAGCGAGCTGTCCGCCGCGCTCCCAGGCAGCGATAACCGAGATGCAGGCGGAGGTGCCGGTCGCAGTCATGGCCAGTGCCATCGCGTACCACCGCAACGAAGGATTCTTGCGCTGCGGGGTCGGCGGCCCATTGGGCGCATCGGCGTGAGATGTTGCTGGATGTGCGCGATCCACGACGGAACTCTCCGGAAGGAGACCCAAGGTAGAAGGTGCGAAAAGAACCCGCAGAAAAGAATTCGATCGTGGATGCACGGTGCGGCCTCTTGTGTGAGCGTTACCCGGCTTCTCATCGCCAAATGAGGTGAGCGGGCGCATGGCAGGGTTGGCGAACCGGTCACACAAGCAGCCGGCAGACCCGAAGGTCTCCCCACCAGGCCCGCCCATTGAAAGCAGCGCGCAGAGGCAATACGCACAAAAAAAGCCGCATGCGCGGCCGTGCGCTTGTATGAAGCGGGTCGCCAAACCCGGCACCGTTTGTTTAAGGTGCGAACCGAGTATACCGCAGGCGCCAATGGGAATAAATAGGGTGTCAGGAGATCGACGGCCGGGCGTCGTCGCCGTCAGGCCTAGCGTTCCGCGGGCGCATAGGAGCAAATTGCCACTTCAGGAACACGCCGACCGGCACCTTACCTTTCTTCTCGTCACGCTCGCAGAAGTAATAGACGAAGCAGTGAACGAGAGCAAGAATCGCCGGGCCGAGCAGCAGGCCGTCGGTCCATCCTGCTCCGCCAACGGTAGCCGTGCCGTCAGCTGCGTGGCAGACATAACCGAGATAGACGTCGACAGGAAACCCCGCGATGAACGTGAGGGCGAAGATCGCCGCGGCGGGTACGTCCCTGTTGTGCCCCCGAGCCCGCTGTAGCCAAAGGACAACGCACAGCAGCACGGTGCCCGGAAGCACATGCACCGCGTGGGCATCGCAGTACGACGAAAACGTCGAGATCAGCAGGGACAGCAGGAACACAACGCGGTGGAACCATCCCAACGCGCTGAAACTGCGGGGCAGGTAAAGCAGCGACAGGGTCAACGGCAACAAGGCCCCGACCGGGTGGATAGAGACGATGTTCACTGGGCTTTGAGCGTCTTTTGGACGGCTTCCACCCGTTGCTGATCTTCTGCTCGCTGGGCTGCGGCCTTTGCTTTCCGGAAGGCCGCGACTCGCTTTACGATGTCCATAAGGTCGGTGATGTTTTTTACCGTTGGCTCGACTGCGAAGAGAGGACAGTGATTATCTTTGTCAACCGCGAACCCCACGACACACGGCTCATCCCCCTTCTCGATTCGGATAAATCGGCCGTCAGTTTCCTCGTTTAGCCCGTCCGGGTCAAACCGGAGCCAGTACGCTTCAAGCTCGTTCCTGCCATCGGACAGCGCTTTGCGGTCAGAGAGCATCACCCGTTTGCAGTTGCTGCTGCAGAGATCCTGCATTTCTGCCGCGACCTGGTTCAAAATTGGGCCCAGCAGCACCTCTAGCACCTCGTCGGGGAAAGGGTCGGACTCCCGACGATTGACGTAACCAATCACGAGACGAGCCGTCACATCGCCCGGCAACAATTCCAGCACAACAAGGATCAGATAGGCGAACGTGCGGATCAGAATGCGCTGGTCCATTCCCGTCCGGGACGACCGGATGAAAAGATAACCTATGTTGGTTAGCCCGATACCCAGCACCTCGACAGCCGTTTCTGGATGGAGCACCGCTCCCCATGGCCTGTGTGTGATGTCTCCGTTGGCAAACTCGTTGACGACCAATGCGAAGATGCCCATCCCGGTCAACTCGACGCGCTCGCGCTCGTTCCAGATGTCGACGAGCGTCCTGGGAGACACGAATTCAAGCTTGTTCCAGAAGCGGCTTTCCATCGCTTGTGCCCGGCCGCGCATGCTCAGTGCTTCGGAAAACAGCCGAAGCACGACATCCGGATGCCGCGACAGATACCGCTCAAGGTGAGCCTGGTCCCAAAGCTGGACCTTGGGCGATGGATGCTTTTTCTGCCACTCTTTCACCCAGTCAAGAGTCGGGTTGGAGTACTGCGTGTTTGTGGCGATTATCAGGCGATCGAGCCCGTCATAGGCCAGCGCGTTATTCACGGCCGCCTTCACCTCGTGGGACTCGACCGTGCCGGTCCTGCCTTTGCATTCGATCCACCAGCGCTGTTGCCGGATCTCGCCCTCCCCGTCCGGTTCAAAGAAGTGCGCCTCGAGATCGCGACCGCCATCGGCTGCGCCACCACCGCTGCCGCCGATGCGCCACTCGAGATCCTTGGCGCCCATTGCATCAAGTAGCCAATAAACGCATTCTTCGAGATCTTTCCCTTTAAGATCCGCGAAGGGAATGGCCGCAGGCAGGACCCAGTCGTGATTCGTGTTATTCGCCATAGTTCTCGACTCCGGCAATGCAATGAGCAGTGGTTGAGCCGGGCACTCACCAGTAGGATCGTGTCCCGATGACCGCCAGTGTCCCATCCGACCAGACTGTTGATCTGCATCTAGCTGACTACGGTCCGCGTCAGATGCTGACCTCGTCAAACAGTTCGACCCCGGCGATGCCTTCCGCGCGCGCGCGACAGGAAGCAATGGAGACATCGAATCCCTTGGTTTTGCAATGCTCCGCCACGGCACGCACATATTCGGGCGGCGCCGGCATCGGACACAGCGAAAGCGCTTCGGTCCCCAGCGGAGTGGTTTTGAAGCCATGAAGTTCAAGCACCGCCGTCGAATCAGGCCCGCGCACGACAATGGCCCGATCGTTGATCGTCAGCACCCGATGAAAGATGGCCGTCGAATCGGAGGCGAATCTTTGCAGGACGTTCCCCATGTAACCCAAGCCCGAGAGAAGTCCGAGTTCCTGCAGGAAGAAGGGGAACTCCGGGTTGTCGTGATAGACCTGAGGCGTCTGCATCACGCCGTACATCAGGATGAAGCGACGGTCGGTAATGAACGGGCAGACGAACTGAATTTTCTCCGCTTCTTCCCTAGACAGGTTCTTGAGGAAGTCCAGCGTGCGCAGGGAGAACGTACCGGGCGCCTTGATCTCCCCGGCCAGCACGTTCCCGAAGAGGGACTGCAGCTCGTCCGAAGACATCTGGGAAGCACACGCCCGCCACCGGTAGAGCCAGTCAGAATCGGCGAATGTCGCGGGCGGTTCGGTCGGATCGTCCCGCAAAACCCCTTCGGCCTTCAGGATCGTCTTCGCGATGTTGATCTCCTCCCGCAGTAGATTGATTGCCCTGCTATCGGCCGCGGCCGTGAGCAGCGATTGCGGGTCCAGCACGGGTTCGGCGCGGCCGTCGACGACTTCAGCGTTGCCCGGCAGGAGCCTGATGGATGCACCATCCTGGACAACCTTTTTCCGACCGGCGCGGATCTCGTCCGCATCCTTTTCCGCCTGAGCGATGACTAGAGTCTCGCGCTCGCGGCTCTGCAGTTGCGCGCGAGCCTCCCGCTTCATCTGCCACGGTTTCAGAAACCCGCTCACACCCCTGTCTAGCGATGTCCACAGCCTGATCAATAATTGCTCGCCGGGAAGCTGCACGGTCATTGGTTTTCTCCACAAACGGAAGAGGTTCGGAAAGACCTATTGTCGCCTGGAGGCGGTTTTCGCATGCGAAAGAGCGCGCCTCGTTCGTCGTCCGCCCCGTTCCTATAGGAGTCGCCGCTGCCCGTCATCGAGGCGGCCTGCCGCAGTGTTTCACTATGCGGGCGTCAGATTGGTGTAGAGTACTGTATATCCATACAGGTTGTTGCCATGGCCGCTGCTCAAATTCACGTCGAAGCAATCCATCCCGCCCTGTGGACCTATACCCTAACGATGCATAGTTTGTGGGTTGAACGCACGGAAGCTTTGTGTGGCATGGCGTCCACCTAGTTTGCCTTTCGATGTATCAATACATCGAAATACATCCTTCCTTTCAAAGGATGGTCAGTTCCAAAAGGCCGGGTTTCCCGAAAACCGGGTCCACGAATGCCATGGGTCAATTCACACACCCCAATGCCTGGATGACGGTCTCGACGTCCGGTGTACAGCACGTAATGCATCAAGGTGCCGAGAGCGAGTATCTCTTGGTCATGCGTGAAGACTTCCGATAACCCAGGAGTGTCCGAGGTTGGCACCGCGCAGCTTTCGGACAGTGCTTACGTTCAAGCCTGGCTCGTAGTGCCGTTGCAGCGCCGGGAGAGCTCACCGGCAGCGACCGCCGCATGACTCTCGATTCCATCCGCTGTTTCGCGCGAGGCATGCGCTATCTCTGGCAACAACTCCGTAAGCTCCTGCAGCGCAACGTGCTGCTCGGCGCATGACATGGCAGCCACACCGGCATAAAGCTCTAACGCCCGTTCTATCAATAGTTGCAGGCGTGCGGCGGACGGCCCAAGGCCGCTGGTAATCTTCGACAGGTCAGAAGTCATTACACACCTCACAGACTTACATCGAACACAACATATCCAGTATTATCGAAGTATCATTTACCTGATTCGATATGTCTATCAGCAAAGCTTCAGCGGCTATTCCAATCGATGTCGTCGTGGTCGGCGGTGGTCAATCGTCGCTGGCAGTCGCCTATTTCTTGCGCCGGGCGGGCATCGGCTACGTCGTGCTCGATGACCAGCCGGCTCCTGGCGGAGCATGGCAGCATACCTGGGACTCGCTTCACCTCTTTTCGCCGGCACAGTGGAGTTCACTGCCCGGATGGTTGATGCCAGCCACGGCAGAGACATACCCGTCGCGAGAGCATGTCGTCCGCTATCTCACGGAATACGAGAAGCGCTACGAAATTCCGGTCCGTCGTCCTGTGGACGTGACATCGGTGTCGCGTCGCGAAGACGGGCTGCTTGTATCAACGGACCACGGCGAGTGGCTTGCAAAGACCGTGGTCAGTGCCACAGGAACATGGGCGCGCCCATATATTCCGGACTATCCGGGACAGGCCTGCTTCGAAGGTGAGCAATTGCACTCAGCCCACTATAGGAAACCAGAGATATTCCACGGAAAGAATGTACTGGTTGTAGGTGGTGGAAACTCGGGCGCACAGATACTCGCCGAGCTGTCGCAGGTCTGTCACACAACATGGGTTACGTTGGAAGAGCCCACTTTATTGCCGGATGATGTTGACGGACGCGTGCTCTTCGAACGGGCAACTGAACGGTGGATAGCCCGTGCGGAAGGTCGCGCGGACCCCGCGCCGACGGGAGGCCTGGGCGACATTGTGATGGTGCCGCCGGTGCGCGACGCTCGTGAGCGGGGAGTTCTGCATTCTGTGCGCCCGTTCTCACATTTCACGGTCGACGGCGTCGTGTGGAAAGACGGCTCGCACGCGCGTGTCGACGCCGTTATCTGGTGTACCGGCTTCCGCCCAGCACTCGAACATCTACAGCCTCTGCATGTCCTTAACGACGCTGGCCGCGTCGATGTAGTCGAAGGTCGCGCGGTGCTGGAGCCCAGGCTCTGGCTGGTCGGATACGGCGAATGGTGTGGCTTCGCGTCCGCGACGCTCATCGGCGTGATGCGCTCTGCCAGGTCGACTGCAACACAGATTGGCCAATATTTAACTTCTTTTGAGGACTCGAATCCATGAACGTCACCATTTATCACAACCCCGAATGCGGCACCTCGCGGAACACTCTGGCCATGATTCGCAATGCCGGCATCGAACCGACCGTTATTGAATACCTGAAGACGCCGCCGTCTCGCGAAACGCTTGTAGACCTTATCGAGCGGTCGGGACTTAGCGTGCGTGACACAGTGCGCCAGAAGGGCACCCCGTATGCGGACTTGGGGCTGGATGACCCACTGGTCAGCGACGACCAGCTCGTTGACGCAATGCTGGAGCATCCCATTCTCATCAACCGGCCGCTTGTGGTGACCGACCACGGTGTACGGCTGTGCCGCCCGTCTGAAGTTATTCTCGACATCCTGCCCGAAGCCCGCGCGGTGCCGTTCGTGAAAGAGGACGGTGAGGTTGTCGTCGACGAACATGGACATCGTGTGAAGTAGTTTACCCATCCAGCGAAGTGGCTATCGGATGGGCCGACCGAATAATCACCCTCGACCTTTGTGATGAATGGCAGCAGAGCGGCCGTTTGCCATCAACCGCCGATGAACGACATTTCGACTTTGGACCAGTCGTCTGCGGCGCTGCTTTCACCACGTTGCTCTGAGTAGCGGTCGGCCCTCCGCTTCCATTGGCCAGCAATCAGTTGGCGCAATGCTTTATCTGTGTGGCCGTTTCGCATTGGTGTGCGTATGTCCAGGCCGCGAGAGGCGAACAGACACGTGAAGAGCTGACCGTCTGCCGACAACCGCAGCCTGGTACAGCCGCCGCAGAAAGGCTTTGAGACGCTTGAGATGACGCCGATTTTTCCTTGACCATCGGCGTAGCGAAACCGAACCGATGTGTCCGAAGGCTTCTCGCGGCCAGCTGATACAAGGGGGAATTCCGAATCGACGGTACGAACAACCTCGGACGACGGCACCACCGACTCCATGTTCCAGCCGTTGCTCGCACCGACATCCATGAACTCGATGAAACGGACTTCCACGCCAGTTCCCCGGAAATGGCGTGCCATCGGCAGAATCTGCGTGTCGTTCACGCCGCGCTTCACCACCATGTTGACCTTGACCGGAGCGAGGCCGACACGCCGTGCAGCGTCAATTCCCTCCAGCACCGATGCGGCAGGAAAACCGACGCCATTCATCCGCTGAAACACAGCCTCGTCTATTGAGTCGAGACTGACTGTGATGCGCTTTAATCCCGCATCCCGCAGCGACTGCGCCTTGCGACTTAGCAGAGAGCCGTTGGTCGTCAGTGTCAACTCGACGTCCTCGCCACGAGGCGTCCGCAACGTGGCCAACCTCTCGACAAGATATTCAAGGTCTTTTCGCAGCAGCGGTTCTCCACCGGTGAGTCGAATCTTTTCGACACCGAGTCCAACGAACATGCGCGCAATGCGCTCGATTGCCTCGAAGCTGAGCAGTTCGCGCCGGGGCAGAAACGCATAGTCTTTGCCAAACACCTCCTTCGGCATGCAGTAGACGCAACGGAAGTTGCAGCGGTCCGTAACCGAAATGCGCAGGTCTCGCAACGGGCGATGGCGCGTGTCCCGAAGTGGCAACTCCATTACCGCGGAGTCGGACGCAAACAAATCGCGCTCAGCCGGGTCGGCGGCGCTGACTTCCACGAGCGGAATGACTCGCCCCAGCGTAAATGCCTTCATCGCAGCTCCACTCCCACGTGCGGATAGCCGGCGGTTGAGAAAAAGAGAATACGGCCGGCAATGCGCCGGCCATCGTCACCTATGTATAACGGCGACTCTTGAAGCTGACTTTTTGTTTGTAATCCTCCACCGACCCGACGCGACGGATGTTCGCCCACGTGCCCTTGTAGTACGGAATGATGTTGCGGTCCGTCCATGTGGTCGTGACGTTGTCCTGAATGCCGTTGATGTGGCCGAACACCATGAAGGTCTGGTCATGCTTCAGTTCCGCAGCCGGATAGGCCATTGCGTACGTGGACCCAAAGTCGTTGAAGACTTCGACGATATCGCCCGCGCCAATTCCGAGCCCCTGTGCATCGTCCGGGTTGATTTCGATATAGGCCATCGGGTCCCGGTCACGAACGAATTCGTTGTACTGGTCGTGGTAAACCGTTTGCCACACTTCGTTCGTACGACCGTTGTTAATCCAGAAGCGGTATTTCCCTTTCTGGTCTGCAACCAGTTTTGGCAACCCTGGCCAGGGAGACGGCTTGAACTGCGCCTTGCCGTCTGGCGTATCGAATTTGCCGTCCATGTACATCATTTCGGTGCCGACAAGCTTCCCTCCTTCCCACGCCTTCGCTGGCAACTGCACCCCGTTGTTGGCCATGGCGCGTAGCCGTTCGTAAGTGACCAGGTTACCGGTATTGCCGCCCTGGCTGTCTATCTTTTCCACGCCTGGTTGCCCGGCGCGACGGAATCCATCGTTGAACGCGTCCTCCTCGGTCTTCCAGTCGAAACCGTCAAACCGCGAGGCCATCTTCGTGTTGCCATCTTTCTGATACATGGCGCGCAGCGTGTTGGCGACGCGCGCGGCGATGAGACAGTCTGGCATCGCGCTTCCGGGCGGGTCCATGAACCGTTCGGACAGGCGCATGCGGCGCTCACCGTTCATAGATGTCAGATTCATCTCACCCGGGTGCGTTGCGGGCAGCATGAGGTGCGCGGCCTCCTGGAGCTTCGTCGGATAGATGTTGATACTCGTCACGAACAGACCGCCTTTGCTTGTCGCGTCGTAAATCACATCGACCAGTTGCTCGGTGCTCGCGCCACGTGCGCTCTGCATCGCATCTTTCACGATTTGCGAGCGACGCAAGACCACCTCGCGCAGTCCCTGCGCGTTGTTGCTCGTCTGGAAGTTGTTGCACGCCCACCACGTCATCATCCGTCCCTTACCATGGATGAGTTCCTGGTCGATGTATATCTTCGTGTCGCCGGGATACGGCGGCCTCGTGTATCCCTCCTGATGTCCGCCCATGCGCACGCAGCCCGTGCCTCGACGCCCGACATTGTGGGTGGCCAGCGCAACGTCCAGCAGCGACGACTGAATCAGATAGTTGTCGTTGCCCCAGATGATGCCCTTTTCGTAGGTATGCATCGTTCTCGGAAGCTGCCCCGACCCCTTCGGCTTATATGACCATTCCGCCGCGGTCTGAATTTTCTCAACAGGCACGCCTGTGATTTTGCTGCACTCGTCGAGTGACAGCTTGTTGGCCTGGACTGCCGCGTCGAACCCATTCGTATGGGCGGCTATGAAATCCTTGTCAATCCATCCCTGCTGGACCACGTAGGTGAAAATCCCGTTGAACAATGCGATGTCAGTGCCCGGCTGGATGTCCAGATGCAGCACGTTGTCCTTTCCGGCTACCTGTTCGGCAATGGCAACGGTTGGGGTGCGTCGTGGGTCCACGAAAACGACTTTCGTCTTCGGGAACGCCTCGCCTGGGAAGCGTTGTTTTTTCTTGTCGAGCGTCCCGCCCTGCAGGTTCGGCACCCAGTGATTCAGGAAGTAGTTAGTCTGCGTTTCGTACGAATTCGCGCCGATAGACCAGATGACATCGGCCAGCTCGGCATCCTCGTACGAATTGTTCAACTCGCCAATGCCCATCTCACGGGTGGCGTGGCACTCCGAGTTGTACGCGGGACGGTTGTGAATGCGGACCATCGGCGTCTGCAGCGCGGTGAACATCAGCTTGCCGGAACCCCACGTGTTCTCGAATCCGCCGCCCGCACCACCATGGTCGAAAGCAGAGAAGACAATACCGCTCGGGCCATCCTTGTCGAGCACCTTCTTCATTAACCCGGCATAGAGCGCCATCGCCTGGTCCCAGGTCGTATCCACCCACTGGTCGCTTAGATAGATGCGCGGTTGTCTCAGGCGCTCCTGGGTTATCCCGTCAGCCGCGTACATGTACATCGCCATCTTGCCGCCTCGCGTCGAACTCAAGCCGCTGTTCACGACGCAGCTCTTGTCCGGGACAATCATGATGGTATGGCGCGAGCCGTCGCGGTCGGTGACCACGTTTTCCATGGCAGGCGTCATAATGAGCGAGAGCGGCGGCACCTGTTTGCGAAAATCAACACCGAGCGCATTCTGGTTCGGCGCGCGGCCACCTTCCTGGTCTTCCGGCCATTTGTACACGTGGTACCCGCATCCAACGATGCAGAAATGGCAGGTCATATTGGTTCGCTGGGCCGTGACCGGCGGTAGCGCAATGCGGTCCTTATCGGTAGGCATTTTCAGCTCCTCGAACTCAAAGAACGTTGGCCTGGCGGCCGTATATCAACCCTTCCACGCCGACTGCCGACACGGTGCCTGTCTTCTCGTCATATTGAAGTCGCACGCGCGGCAGATTTTCGGTGGCCTGCCCGGCAATCATCTGTCCGGCTTTCTCCGCATCGAACATGCTGAAGTGGCAGGGACACTTGAAGACCTTCGTCGTGGGCTCGTATATGACGGGACAGCCCATGTGGGTGCACATGGCGCTGTAGGCGACGATATCGCCATCCGGTCCAACGCCACCCGGTACCCGGCTGCCTAGCTTGAGCGCTGTGCAGGGCGACGCGGCATCGGGGTAGGCAAACGAGACTGGCGCGTTGAGCGCCATGCCGCCGACATGGGCTACGGGTTTTCTCGGATACGGAAGTTTCGTCCTGCTCGTATCCGTTGCGTTCGCGGCAGAAGCCACGTTCGGAGCAAGCGCTGACGCGGCAGTAGCCGCAATCGAGCCGCCACTGATTTTTAGAAATGTACGGCGTGCGACTTTTAAGTCTGACATGGTCTCCTCCTCGCTTGAATCTTGCTCGGGTAGTCGTTAGCATCGACTTAATGGCAAGACGTATGCCATGCAGTCAAACGTCCGCCGAGAGCCTTGCGCACTGCGGGTAGTAATTCAGCAGACCTGATGGACGCCATTACCGTCCGGTAACGGTTCGTGATTGGGGGAGAGCCGTTATGTCACCAATTCGTAACATCGGGCGGCGGCGGGTTCTGCGCTTCGCGTTAGGCGTTCCACTCCTCTCGTCCTTCAAAGTTCCATTTGCCAGCGAAAGCCCGGCGGTTGCGTTCGGTACGACCGCTGTATTCCTCGACAACGAGATCAACCTGCTGGACCGGTGGAGCCGCGAGCTTGGTGCGGTATGCAGTGCAGACGTGAAGTTTGTGCAGCGCAATAGCTATCGCGAGATTGACGACCTGCTGGCCGAGAACAGGCTGGATGTAGCGTGGGTCTGTGGGTTTCCGTACGTCACGAACCCACTGACGATGCGGTTGATGGCGATACCGGCCTATCAGGGGCAGCCGCTCTATCGTTCGTACCTGATTGTTCCCAGAAGCGACACGCAGACGACCCACATCTCGCAGCTTCGGAACCGGGTGTTCGCATACAGCGACCCGCAATCAAATTCCGGTTTTCTGGTCCCGACTACCGAACTGATACGTGCGGGTATCCGGCCGACCCGGTTTTTCAGGAAGTCATTCTTCACGTATGCGCACAGGAAAGTTGTTGATGCCGTGACGACTGGTCTCGCGGACGCGGGTGAGATTGATGGCTATGTCTATGACACCATCGAGAAGCAGTACCCGGAACGCACCCGCGACGTACGCGTTGCGTGGCGCTCCCCGCAGTATGGTTTTCCGCCGATTGTGGCGCGTCACTCGCTCGACGACGAATCGTTTCTTCGAATTCAGCGTGCGTTGCTCGGGATGAACGACCGTCCTGAAGGTCGGGATGTGTTGCAGCGATTGAACCTTGACGGCTTCGTGCCGAACGACGACAGGGTGTTCGACGGTATCCGCGGCCTGGTTGCGATTCTGAACTCCGGGCCGGTGTAGGGCCACGCAGATGCTGTCCCATCTCAGCTACCGCTACAAGATCCCGCTCGCGCTGAGCGCAGTCATTCTGTTGACGGAAATACTCGTGACCATCGCGCTCGTAAGCGTCGCGGTGTCGGATGCCAGAAATGACCTCGAGAGTAGCGCCCAGAATCTGTGCCGCGTTCTCACGCTGTCGGTTCGCGACCCGATGGTCAAGGACGACCTGTGGCGGGCATTCGAAGCGATTCGAACGCCGGTGGCGGTCAGGGAGCCCTCGAATCCGCTGAAGGAAATCGTTCTGTTTGATGCCAGGGCGCGGGTGTACGCGTCAACCTCTCCCCGGGAGGAACCTGTCCAGCGGCCGGTCGCCCACCTTCCCGCCCAGTTCGGTACGGTTATCTCTCATCTTGGAGGCTCCGGTGACCAGTTCTTCTTTGACTTCCCTGGATTGTTCGCGAGCCGTGATGTCACCGCCGGCATGCCAGTGAATTCCGACGACGGGAGCCGCCTCGGCTATGTGGTGCTGGTCTATGACGCTAATACCTTCTACGGCCGCGTGCGCTCGACGCTGCTCAAGCTCGCCGTAGCCACGGTGCCAGCTTTGTTGCTACTGATACCGTTGGGCTGGGTATGGGGCGACCGGATGGCGAAGCCGCTCCTTCGCCTCGCAGCGGCCATGGCTCGTGTTGGAAAGGAGCATCCGGAAAAAGTGGGGGCGGGCATCACCGCGCAAAGCAACGACGAAATAGGACAGCTGGAACAGCAGTTTCAGACCATGCTTGCGGAACTGGCGCAAAAACAGGACCTGGAACGCGAAGTTGTCGTCTCCGAGAGACTCGCGGCCGTGGGCCAGGTGGCAGCCGGCATCGCGCACGAAATCAACAATCCACTGGGCGGCATGCTGAACGCTATCGACACGCTCAATACTCATGGTGAGCCCGACGCTCAAACAAAGAAGACGCTAGGACTGCTCGAACGTGGTCTCGGTCAAATCCGCGCGACTGTCGGCGCGTTGCTGTTTGAGGCGCGGCTTGACTCGCCTGCGATGAGTTTGTCGGACTGGCAGGACTTGAAGCTGTTGATAGCACCGCAGATGCAGGCGAAGCAGGCAATGTTTCATTGGGACATTGACTTGGACGAAGCGATAGCATTACCCGCACACCTGGTGCGCCAGCTCGTGCTCAACCTGCTGCTGAACGCGGTGAAGGCCGTGGAGGTCGGTGGGCGTGTTGACTGCCTGGTTGCAGTCGACGGGGTTGGACTGCAGATAACAGTATCGAACACTGGTCAGCACATCTCGGGCGTCGCCATGGAGCACCTGTTCGAACCGTTTGGGGCGGTTGCCGTGGCCGAGGGCCGTCGCTCGTACAGCCTTGGACTGTGGGTGAGTTATCAAATCGTTACGCAGCTCGGTGGCACAATTTCAGTGGATAGCGCACCGGGACGGACGTACTTTGCCGTGCTGTTGCCCGTTACTTCTCCGTGAAACAGGAGAGCATCATGTCGACCACGCTTATCTGTGTTGTCGAAGACGACCCCATCATGGGCGAGTCCCTGGCTGACCGCTTCCGCCTGGAAGGGTTCGATGTGGACTGGCATACCGATGGTGAGTCGGCTTTCGGTGCTCTGCAGAATCGCCCTTATCAGGCCGTCATCAGCGATATCCGGCTGCCCGACATTTCAGGCGAGGATCTGTTTTCGCGGTCGGTGGCCGCGCACGGCTCCGTGCCGCCATTTGTTTTCATCACGGCCTACGCGTCAGTCGATACGGCAGTTGCTCTCCTCAAAAGCGGCGCAGCAGACTACATCACGAAGCCGTTCGACATTGGCGCGCTGGTCGACAAGGTAAGACTTCTCACAGGGACGGGCATACCTGACCGGGCCATGCCGGCGCAGAGCGAGCTAGGTGTGTCCGAAGCGATGCGGCGCCTCGCCGAACTGGTGCCGAGAGTCGCTGGTCGAGCCAAATCGATTCTGATTACCGGCGAATCGGGTGTCGGCAAGGAAGTGCTCGCGCGGTTCGTTCATCGACATGCGCCGGGCGACGCGCTGCCGTTCGTCGCAGTCAACTGTGGTGCCGTTCCAGAGACGCTTCTCGAATCCGAATTTTTCGGCCACGAGAGGGGCGCGTTCACCGGCGCAGAGCGTCAGAAGAAGGGGTACTTCGAGCAGGCGGAGGGCGGCACTCTGTTTCTTGATGAGATAGGCGATTTGCCCCTGTCGATGCAGGTAAAGCTGCTGCGTGCATTGCAGGAGCGCCGCGTCACGAGAGTTGGGGGCGAGAGAGGGTTCGAAACCACCTTCTGGCTGGTCTGCGCGACGAATCGGGACCTCGCGGAACTGGTCCGGGTCGGGAAGTTTCGGGAAGACCTTTTTTACCGCATCAACATCCTGCAGCTACGCGTACCGGCACTTCGCGACCGGCCCGACGATGTCCTATGGCTTGCGCACCGTTTCGTACGCGATATCGCGGGCCAGCTCAGCGAGCCGACGAAGGTTTTTCACCCTTCGGCAGAGGCGCGACTTGCGACGTACGGCTGGCCCGGCAACGTACGGGAACTGCAAAATCGCCTTGAGCGCGCATGCATCGTGTGCTCCCGCAATATCCTGTTTTCATCCGATATTTTCGAGGAAGACGGCTCTCACGGCGCATCGGCTCTGGATATGGACACGCCGCTCGATGGCTACATGGCCGCATGCGAAAACGCCTTCATTCGCGCGGCGCTGCTGCAGCACCAAGGTCGCATTTCCGAGACTGCGCATGCCTTGGGAATTTCGAGGAAGAGCCTGTGGGAGAAGATGCGCAAGCATGCGATTGCGGCCGAGCCGCTTCATTGAACCGCCCTCGCAGGTGCGTCGGCACGCAACGGGAGCACGCGCATGGAATCTCACGACAAGGACGAGCCGCTCGAGACCCGACTGGTGCAGGTGCTCGGCCAGGTGCAGGGCGTGGGCTATCGGGAGGCCTGCGTCCGCCGCGCGCGAGAGCTGGGCGTCACAGGCTGGGTCCGCAACCGAACAGACGGTTCAGTAGAAGCAATGCTGCAGGGCTCGCCGGAGCAGGTGGCCGCCCTGTGCGCCTGGCTCAGCGAAGGCATGTCCGCTGCGCTTGTCGAAGCGCTTGAGGTAACCGAGATGCCGCCACCGTTTGCCCGCTTTGACAATTTCGAGCGCTTGCCCACCCTGTGAAGGTAAGCAAATCGCTCTGGTGAAAGAAGGCGTCGATCCGCATTCATGCGGCACCGACACCTTCTCCGGGAAACGCCTGAGTCAGTTACGACGTCCGCTGGTACCAGTGTCGCGATGAGTTGACCACCTTGACGACGACGAGCATGAGCGGTACTTCGATAAGTACACCCACGACAGTCGCCAATGCGGCGCCAGATTTGAGTCCGAACAGACTGATTGCTGTCGCAACCGCCAACTCGAAAAAGTTGGACGCGCCAATCAGGCAGGACGGAGCAGCGACGTCGTGCGGCACGCCGAGCTGTCGGTTCGCCAGGTAGGCGAGCGACGAATTGATAATCACCTGAATCAGGATGGGCACTGCGAGAAGCAGGATAACCACCGGCTGAGCAATGATTTGCTCGCCCTGAAACGCGAAGAGCAATACCAGCGTCAGCAGCAGTGCAGCGATGGAGAACGGGCCAATCTTCGACAGCGCTCGCTGGAAAGCCTGCTCGCCCTGGCGTAGGAGAGCTTTGCGGACAATCTGGGCGATGATGACCGGGATGACGATGTAGAGCACCACGGAAGTCAGCAGCGTATCCCACGGCACCGTGATGTTCGAGATGCCGAGAAGGAGTCCGACAACAGGGGCAAACGCGAACACCATTATCAGGTCATTCAGCGCGACCTGCGACAGCGTGAAGTACGGGTCACCCTTTGTCAGTTGGCTCCAGACGAAGACCATCGCTGTGCAGGGCGCCGCAGCGAGAAGGATGAGGCCGGCGACGTAGCTGTCCAACTGGTCTGCAGGCAACAGCGACGCGAACGCGTGTCGCACGAAGACCCACGCCAGAAATGCCATGGTGAATGGCTTGACCGCCCAGTTGATGACGAGCGTCACGCCGATGCCTTTCACCTGGTTGCGAACCTTTCCCAGCGAGGCGAAGTCGATGCGCAGCAGCATCGGAATAATCATGACCCAAATCAGAATCCCGACCGGGATGTTGACGTGGGCGACTTCAAGCGTCGAAACGGTGTGCACGGTGCCAGGCAACAACTTGCCGAGGACAATGCCAACCACAATGCACAGCGCGACCCATACGGACAGATAGCGTTCGAAGAATCCGATTCCGCTGGGTGCCGGCCGCGCTGCTTTTGCAGCGGTTTGACTGCCTGCCATCGTTACTCTCCTTTTTCGCGCAGCGACGTACCGATGCTCTGCATTTCCTGCTGGATTGCGATGCGGTCCAGCTTTTCGAATGGCAGATTCGTGAAGAGCTCGATGCGCTTCCTCATCTGAACATAGGCCTGCAGGAATGCCTTGCGCTTGTCGTCGTCCGAGCCTTCGGCCGTCGACGGGTCGGGCACGCCCCAGTGTGCTTTCGCAGGGTGACCGGGCCAAATCGGGCATACCTCGCCGGCTGCGTTGTCGCAAACCGTAAAAATGAAGTCGATTTGCGGTGCGCCGTCTTCAGCGAATTCGTCCCAGCTCTTGCTGCGCAGCCCTTCGGTCGAAATCCCCTGCGAACGCAGCAGGTCAAGTGCATAAGGGTTCGGAGCCGTCCCGGGATGGCTGCCGGCGCTGTAGCCGACGAACCGGTCACTCGCGAGCTGATTAAGCGCCGCTTCAGCAAGGATAGAGCGCGCGGAATTATGCGTACAGAGGAAAAGGACGTTGTATTTGCGGTGTTCGGTCACGAGATTCTCCAGCCTGTTTCAGGCAGCGGCTTGTTATATCGACATCTCTAATATAATGGAAATGTCGATGTGCGGCAAGTTGCCCCGTCCGCATCATGCCTCAGCGGCTACGGGGCAATCCGCTCGTCACATAAATTTCATAAAGCCGAACCCTTGTCACCTGAATGTCACGAACTATACTTAGCATCCCGACAGTCGTAACGTATCTAGTTTTATGGAAATGATGCTTACTTACTGAGGATGACCAAGATGAATACGCGGTTCGTGCAACGTCTGGCGGGTGCTGTAGTGGTGGCAACCTTCGCGGTCGCCGCCCACGCGGTAGAAATCACCGGCGCCGGTTCCACCTTTGTGTACCCCATTCTCTCGAAGTGGTCTTCAGACTACAACCAGTCTTCGGGCATCAAGGTCAATTACCAGTCGATTGGCTCAGGCGGCGGCATCGCTCAAATCAAGGCCGCTACCGTCGACTTCGGTGCGACCGATATGCCGATGTCCATCGAGGACCTGAAAGCGAAGGAGATGGGTCAATTTCCTTCCGTCATTGGTGGCGTCGTTCCGGTCGTAAATATCGAAGGTGTCACGCCGGGCAAGATTCGTTTCACCGGGCCCGTTCTCGCGGACATCTACCTGGGCAAAATCAAGAAGTGGAGTGACCCGGCCATTGCGAAAGCCAACCCGGGTCTGAAGCTGCCGGACGCCACCATCACCGTGGTGCACCGCTCCGATGGTTCTGGCACCACTTTCAACTGGGTCAACTACCTCTCGAAGGTCAGCCTGGAATGGAAGACCAAAGTCGGCGAAGGTACGTCCGTCGCGTGGCCCACGGGCGTCGGCGGCAAAGGTAACGAGGGCGTCGCAGCCTACGTGAACCGCCTGAAAAACTCCATCGGATACGTCGAGTATGCCTACGTGCTGCAGAACAAGATGACCTACGGTTCCGTGCAGAACAAGGCCGGCAATTTCGTCGAGCCGAATGCGAAATCGTTCCAGGCAGCGGCGGCGACAGCAGACTGGACCAAGGCGCAGGATTTCGACCTCGTGATGACTGACGCAGCGGGTGCTGATGCCTATCCGGTCACAGCCACGACGTTCATCGTCATGTACAAGCAGCCGAAGAACGCCGCCCAATCCAAAGCGACTATCGAATTCTTCCGCTGGGCGCTCGAGAAGGGGCAGCAGCAGGCCCAGTCCCTTGACTACGTTCCGCTGCCGGAGCCGCTCGTCAAGCAAATTGAGACATACTGGTCGACCAACTTCAAGTTCTGACGGTCCCGCAACCCACGGTGGCGCGGGGCCGATGGCACCCGCCACCAGTAGAGGAAATGTTCATGCCTACTACTGCTGAAGAACTGGCCAAAGGGTTAGACGGTGAGCGCCGAAAGGGCACCGTCCTCGGAACCGAGCTGACGTTTCGGGCTCGCAAGCGCTGGCTACCCGACGCGGCGGCGGACCGCATGTTCTGGTTTGCGGCCTTTAGCGCAGCGATATTCGTCCTGGTCCTGCTATCTGGCGTCGCGTTCTCGATGCTGTGGGGTGGCCGGCTCGCGTTCCAGACGTTCGGCTGGCATTTTCTCGTCAGCACCGATTGGGATGCCGTGGCCCACAAATTCGGCGCGTTGATTCCAATCTACGGCACGCTGGTGAGTTCGTTCCTGGCGTTGCTCATAGCGGTCCCAATCAGCTTCGGCATTGCGATGTTTCTCACGGAAATCGCACCGCGCTGGATGAAGGGACCTGTCAGCACGGCAATCGAGCTGCTCGCTGCAATTCCCAGCATCATCTACGGCATGTGGGGCCTGTTCGTGTTCGCCCCAGTACTTGCCGACCATGTTGAGCCCTGGCTCATCAGCACGTTTGGCAATGTGTGGCTGATTGGCCCGCTGTTCTCGGGCGCGCCCATTGGTCTCGGCCTGCTGCCGGCCGGCCTGATTCTCGGCATCATGATTATCCCTTTCATCACCGCTGTGATGCGCGACGTCTTTTCCGCGACGCCACAGATGCTCAAAGAATCTGCTTTCGCGCTCGGGGCAACGCGGTGGGAAGTGATTCGAAAGGTCGTTCTTCCATACACGCGCTCAGCGGTCATCGGGGCCATTTTCCTGGGTCTCGGTCGAGCGTTGGGCGAAACAATGGCGGTGACCTTCGTGCTGGGCAACGCCCACGACCTGAGCGTTTCGCTGATGGACCCCAGCAACTCCATCGCGGCGACCCTCGCCAATGAGTTCACCGAAGCCGATTCGCCCATTTACCTGTCGTCGCTCATCGCGCTGGGCTTTGTCCTCTTTGTGGTCACGTTCATTGTCCTGGCATTGGCAAAGATTTTGCTGCTGCGCCTGAACAGCATGGAAGGAGCGAAGTGATGGACACAACCTTCGACATGAAGAAATTCCGTCGGCGGCGTATGACGAACAACGTTGTTTTCGTCCTATCGGTCCTGTCGACGCTTTTTGGTCTGTTCTGGCTGTTCTGGATTCTCGCGACGACCGTGATAAACGGCTTCGCGGCACTCGGGCCGAGCCTTTTCACTCAGATGACACCGCCACCTGGTCAACAAGGGGGGCTTCTGAACGCGCTGTACGGTAGCTTTCTGATGATAGGTATCGCGTCTCTCATCGGCGTGCCGCTCGGATTGATGGCAGGAATCTATCTGGCTGAGTACGCACGCCGTACGCGCCTTGGTGCAGTCGTGCGCTTCGTCAACGACATCCTTCTGAGCGCACCGTCGATTGTCATCGGCCTGTTCACCTACGAACTCATCGTGCGTCAGATAGGCCACTTCTCAGGCTGGGCCGGAGCGGTAGCACTTGCCATCATCATGTTGCCGGTCGTCATCCGGACTACCGATGAGATGCTCCAACTGATTCCGGACAGCATGCGTGAGGCCGCACTGTCGCTTGGCATCCCCCGCTGGAAAATCAGTTCTCGCATTCTGCTCAAGGCTGCGAGCGCCGGCATCGTGACTGGCGCGTTGCTCGCCGTCGCCAGAATTAGCGGGGAAACTGCGCCGCTGCTCTTTACCGCACTGAACAACCAGTACTGGTCAACGACGCCGAACGGCCCGCTCGCCAATATTCCGGTCGTCATCTTTCAGTACGCGATGAGTCCCTACGAAGCCTGGCACACTCTGGCGTGGGCCGGCGCATTCCTGATGACGGTCTTTGTCCTGGCACTGGCCATCCTGTCCCGCACCTTCTTCAATCGCGCTCATGCCTCCCGTTAAGATGCCAACCGCCCGGACGACCAAAGCGCGTATCTCTGTGCGCGGACTGAATTTCCACTACGGCCGACGTCAGGCGCTGTACGACGTCAACGTCGATTTCCCGGATAGGGAAGTCACCGCAATCATCGGCTCATCAGGCTGCGGCAAGTCGACACTGCTGCGGGTTCTGAACCGGATGTACTCGATTTATCCGGAGCAGACGGCTACCGGCAGTGTCGAGATTGACGGAAAGAACATCCTCGACACGCATTTCAAACTCAACGAGTTGAGGTTGATGGTCGGGATGGTTTTTCAGAAGCCCACGCCATTTACGATGTCGATTTACGACAACGTCGCGTTGGCCATCACTCACCACGAAGCATTGACACGCAGCGAACTCGAGGAACGCGTCGAATTCGCGCTACGGCAGGCTGCGCTGTGGGATGAGGTCAAGGACAAGCTCGACCAGAGTGCGCTAGCGCTCTCCGGGGGCCAACAGCAGCGCCTGTGTATTGCCCGGGCGCTTGCCATCGACCCCGAAGTGCTGCTTCTGGACGAACCGACTTCCGCGCTGGACCCGATAGCAACCGGCAAGATTGAAGACCTGCTGCATGCGCTGCGCAAACACTACACGGTCGTCATCGTCACTCACAACATGCAACAGGCGGCCCGCGTCTCGGAACACACGGCGTTCATGCATCTGGGGAAGCTCATTGAGTTCGGCACTACCGAGCAGATTTTCTCGAAGCCGACCCAGAAAGCGAGCGAGGATTACATTACCGGCCGCTTCGGCTAGGGAGCGAAAATGTCCGACAAGCACCTCTCCAGCCAGTTCGACGCCGACCTCAATCTGGTATCCACCAGGCTGCTCGAGATGGGCGGCCTGGTGGAACAACAGATTGCTCGTGCGATGCAGGCGCTGGACACCTTCGACCTCGATATTGTTGAGCAGGTTATCGCCGACGAGCATCGCTTGAACGCGATGGAAATCCAGATAGATGAAGAGTTGAGCAACATCATCGCTCGTCGCCAGCCAGCCGCCAAAGACCTCCGGTTGCTGATGGCTGCTTCGAAGACCATCACCAATCTCGAGCGCGCCGGGGACGAGGCCCGCAAGATTGCGAAACGCACGCGACGCATCGCCGCAGACAGCGCAGCGCGGACCATCAACATCGCCGAAATCAAGCTGTCGGGGGAAATGGCGACGCACATCTTGCGCCGGGCGCTGGATGCATTCGCGAGACTGGATACTGTCGCCGCAGCGCAGATTGTCCGCGACGACCAGGCCATCGACGAAGAGTTTCGCGCGTTTGTCCGCAAGCTCGTGACCTACATGATGGAAGACCCCCGGAGCATATCCGTCGGGCTCGACTATCTGTTCGTCGCCAAGGCCATCGAGCGTATTGGCGACCATGCGACGAACATCGCTGAATTCATTGTCTATGTCGTCAAGGGCACGGACGTGCGTCACCTGTCACAGGATGAACTCGAGCGCCGTGCGCTGGATACCAAGGACTAAGGGGGAGCCAATATGCAAATCAGCGTGCTGATAGTCGAAGACGAACCTGCCATCATCGAGTTGCTTGCTGCCAACCTGAAGCATGCCGGCATGCACCCGCTGCCAGCTCGGGACGTCACGGTCGCGAGCGCGCTGATAGCGGAAGTTCTGCCCGACCTGATTGTGCTGGACTGGATGCTGCCAGGCGTGTCCGGGCTCCAGTTCATGCGTCAGCTTCGCGCTGACTTCAGGACTCGCGACGTGCCGGTCATCATGCTGACGGCTCGAGATGAAGAGCAGGACCGCGTGGATGGCCTCGAAGCTGGCGCGGACGACTATCTTGCCAAGCCGTTCTCGCCCAAAGAGCTTGTCGCCCGTATCAAGGCGGTCCTGCGCCGGCGAGCGCCACAGTTGACGGACGACGCGGTCACTATCGGCCGCCTCACCCTGGACCCGGCGACGCGGCGGTTGTTCGTGAAGGACGACGATGCGGAACTTCTTGTGCATCTTGGGCCGACCGAGTTCAAGCTGCTTCACTTTTTCATGACGCATCCCGAGCGCGTACACAGCCGTACGCTTGTTCTTGATCAGGTGTGGGGCGACCATGTGTTCATCGAGGAACGAACTATCGACGTGCACATCAAGCGACTACGGGCGGCACTGAAACCGGTCGGCTACGACGCCATCATCGAAACCGTTCGCGGTAGTGGTTACAGGCTGTCTCGAGAGCCGCAGCCACGACGAATGGAAAAGGCTGCGTAACGCCGGCCAATTTTGCTCGTCAACGAATGCGATCCACATCCAGGCGAAAGCGCCGTTACGTTCATGAAATTCTCCGGTCATCGCGTTAGAACTGTCGGTGGCCATCGGCACGGTCATCACAGACCGTCTGCGGCGGCGGTGCCGGGCACACAAAAAAAGCACTCTCTGCTCTGGGGGCCGGTTCGATTTCTCCTGGGCACGGTACAGATGGCGTTCGCCCTAATAGCCATCGCGGAACTCCTGCTCCATGGACTCTCGCCAACTGCTCTCGGTTGTGCTGCGGTGTCGAGCATTGCAACGCTGCTCAGTCGCCTGCTGTACCGTGGCCGCGGCGGACCTGACGGTCGCAAATTGTGATGGCGGTCGATGCCGGGCATCGTTGTCGCGCCGCTGTCATCTCAATAGGTTTAGAATCGTCGGCTAATCTCGACGACCTGTGCACCATGAAGGAAAAAGACGCAATCAAAGCCCTGTCAGCGCTGGCCCAGCCGACGCGTTTGGGTATATTCCGCCTGCTAGTGACGGCCGGACCCGACGGATTGAGCGTCGGCGTTATTCAGGAGCAACTGGACCTTGCGAGCGCCACGCTGTCCTTTCACCTCAAGGAACTGACCCACGCGGGTCTCGTGTCGTCCCGGCAGGAGGGCCGATTCGTCTACTACGCGGCGGAGATAGACCATATGAACGGCCTGGTCGACTTTCTGACGGAGAACTGCTGCCAGGGTGTTGAAACGGCAGACTGCAAACCCCGCAAAAAGGTGAAGTGTTAGGTTGCGCCCAAGACGGCGCGCTGTCGCGCTCGGTGCAAAGCCGCCGGTGCGTGAGAAGGATTACAGTTGCAACGGCCGCCTCGTAACCTTGGGCGGCCGTTTGCTTTTGTGGCCGCTCAGCAGCAGCCAACCTTTTTCTCAATCACCGCCGGAATCGACGTGACGGGAGCGCAGCAGGCGCCGCCCTCCGAAGCGGCAGCCTGTCGGCTGTCCGCTCCGAACATCGGGATGCCGCCGAGCGTGTGATACGTCTCCCAAGGCACACCGGCCGGGTCCTGCGTCCAGTATTTGTTCGAACTTGCGTAACAGCACTGCGCGCCGGGCTGGTCCTGTACCGCGACGCTGCCGGCGACGACCTGCTCGCGAAGAGCTGACAGCTCCTCATCGCTATCGACTTGAAATCCCAAGTGATTGACGCCTGCTTCACCGCCACGCGCCGAAATGGCGAAGTTCATGCGCGGGTCTTCAAGCATCCACTTCGCGTAATCGTCCTTGAGCACGGTGGGCTGCGCGCCGAACATACTGCTGTAAAAACGCACGCTTTCATCGAGTGTCGGGACAATAACGTGCACGTGAAATCGCTTCATTTACGCCTCCGTTTCGTTGGTCGCGCAGCCGCATTGTTCCGCTTGCTCCGCTGCGCAGCAGTTTTCCATCAGGAAATCCATGAGCGTCTGCATGTGGTCATAGCTGGCGCAGTAGATGATGAACCGCCCCTGACTTTTGCCTTCAATGAGCTCTGCGTGGGCGAGCTCCTTCAGGTGAAATGACAGCGTGGGCGCCGGGAGCCCCAGCTTTTCGGCAATGGCGCCTGGACTCATACCCGAGCGTCCAGCCGTCACCAGAAGACGGAAGACCGCGAGACGTGTTTCGTGCGCGAGCGCTGCAAGCGCCTTGACTGCAAGCTTCGAATCCAGGGTTGCCATGAAGTGCCTCTTATTGGTTGGTCGCCTGCGCTTCTTTGCGGGAATGGTCAGCGATTGCCTGGGAGGCTAGGTCGGTCGCCGGGTCGAGCGGACGGTCTTCCTTCACACGTTCGCTGTACCGGTCGACGAGATAGTCGGCACGACCGCGAAGCAGCAGCGTGAACTTCACGAGTTCTTCCATCACGTCAACCAGTCGGTCGTAGTAAGACGACGGCTTCATCCGGCCGTTCTCTTCGAATTCTTCAAAAGCTTTGGCAACAGACGACTGGTTGGGGATGGTGAACATGCGCATCCATCGTCCGAGCTGACGGAGTTGATTGACTGAGTTGAACGACTGCGAGCCGCCACTCACTTGCATGACGGCAAGCGTGCGCCCCTGCGTCGGCCGGATACCGCCGCTGACCAGCGGCAGATGGTCAATCTGCGTCTTTATCAGACCGGTGATGGTGCCGTGGCGCTCCGGGCTACACCAGACGTGTCCTTCCGACCAAAGGGACAGCTCGAGCAGCTCTTTCACTTTCGGATGGTTCTTCACATCAACATCATCGGCATGCGGCAGACCACGCGGGTCAAAAATCCGCGTTTCAGCGCCGAACGTCTGCAGCAGGCGAGCGGCTTCTTCAACGAGCAGACGTGAGTACGAACGCTCACGAAGCGAGCCGTAGAGCAACAGTATCCGCACTGGCTGCTGGCTTTCCATTCCAAGACGCGCGGCGATGTCAGTGTCGAAAAAATCTGGTTTGGCGGCCGGGAATGTCTGGTCGCCCTTGATTGCGTGAACTGTCATTTCATTACCCTGCAATTTGATGCTTCCAAGTATATGGAGGCGTTGGGTGCATTCAAGCGGCTTTGCTCCGCCCAACGAGCACCAACCCTCACGCGTTACTTGCATTCTACAACATTTCCGGTATTCTGGAAATGTGAAATCTTTGGAGAGATGCCATGAGCGGCGATGACCGGGTTTCGTCTGAATGGCTCCTGCCGGCGTCGGGAGGGTGGCAATGCGGCTCCGCGCAGGGACTCATTCTGTTGGCCGCACATGAGCGCGCAGATGTTTGCCAACAAGAACCGAAGGATGGGGGTACTGAGTCTGCGTCCAGGCGCTCGGCACTAGCAGCCGGCCTATCGTCGGCATTTCAGCGGGAAACCGGTTACGTGGCGTCGGCCATTGCGCTCACGGCCGCCGCCGACGAGAACCTTGCGATCGCGCGCTTCCTCGCCGCGGGGGGCTCCTCTGCCGCGGTGCTGGTGATGAATGCGGAAGCGCTCGGCAGTTGGCGTCCACCATGCGACTGGGAAACGCCCCTGATGCGAGTCCGCAATCGCCTGGCCGACGAGGGTTTGAAATTCTTCGTCGCATTGACAACGCAGGGTCAGAAAAGCGGAATGGCGGCAATGCTCCGACGGGTACGCGTGAAATTTGTCTCGCGACGTGTTGAGCATTTTTGCAATCGGGAGGGCATCGGCTTTTTAGGTACCGTCAACGAAGCGCCGAGCCTGATCGCCATGCCCCGGATAGGTCCTGAGGCCGAGCGCCTTGCCGTCGCTTTGGCGCAGAGGCTCGCCTCGGCGACTTTCTTCTGTTGCGACGCGTTTCGCACCGGCATGGTCCCCAACCTGAGCAAGTTGAGAGGCTGAACAAATTGAGCACGATGTCGAGTCGAACCGAGAACGCCAGCGGAGACAACGCGCCGGCAGACAGCCAGGACCGACTGGTTACATGGGCCCTGGCGCTGGCGCAGCTGGTCTCATGGGGCTCCGTCTACTACTCGTTCTCCCTGCTGGTAGTGCCGATGGAACAGTCCATGGGGTGGAGCCGGACAGCCACGAACGCCGCGCTTTCCGTTGGGCTCCTGGTTTCGGGATTTGCTGCGTATCCCATCGGCCGCTGGATTGACCACGGACTCGGGCGCCGGGTGATGGCCGTCGGCTCGGTAATCGCGGCGGCGATGCTGCTGCTCTGGGCCGACGCGCAGTCGCTGACGGCGCTCTTCGTCGCGTGGATAGGTCTCGGCATCTCAATGGCGGCCACGTTCTACGACCCGGTCTTCGCCGTTGTGACACATCGTTATCCGCGAAGCTTCCGCACCAAAATCACACTCATCACGCTGGTCGCAGGATTTGCCAGCACGGTCTTCATACCGCTGACCCAGTTACTTGTCGGCTCGGTCGGGTGGCGCACATCGCTTGTTGTGCTTGCGGCATTGAACCTGATTATCTGTCTGCCTGTCCATGTGCTGGCAATCCGCTCCTCGCGCGCTGACCCGGGCTCCCGGCAAACAAGTGGTTCAGTAAAGCTGGCCAACGACGCAGCCACACGTCGCGCGCTCCGTTCCCCAGTTTTCTGGGCGCTCGCCATGTGCTTCACAGCCTACTACGCGACGTTCGCGGCGCTCACATTCCATCTGGTGCCGCTCATGGTTGAGCGTGGTGTGTCGAACGCCGTGCTGGTCACAACCATGGCGCTCATCGGTCCAGCTCAGGTCGCCGCTCGTGCGGTGTGGTTCACGTTCGGCCGGACTGTCCACGTCAGCACCGTGGGCATCATCGTCGTGACGCTTTTCCCGCTGTCGACCATTGTCCTGATAAGCGCTGGGCACGCGGCCGTGCTGCTCTGGTTGTTTGCGCTTTGCTATGGCGCTGCAAACGGGATGATGACAATCCTGCGAGGCACAATTGTCCAGGACCTGATGTGGACTGAAGGATATGGCGCAGTCAGCGGTATGCTTTCCTTCCCATCAAATGTCGCGAAGGGAATTGCGCCGATTGCCGCCGCCAGCATCTGGAGCTTCACGCACGGATACGTGGCCGTCGAATGGACGGTGTTCATCGTCTCGATACTCTCAGCGGCCGCGTTCTTTGTGGCTGTTCGGGTTAGCCGACACGCGGCGACCAGCGTAGCCTGATACTTCCTTTGTCATAGTCCAGCACTGATACATTCGCCATGAAGATACGTGCCGCACGAAGTGATGACCTCGATGTCATCAAAGCATTGCTCGCAGAAAACGAACTGCCGGTCGACGACGTGGATGCAGCCTTGCTCGTCGACTTCCTGGTGGCGGAAGACGTCAGCGGCAGGATTGTTGGCAGTGTGGGTCTTGAGCGGGTTGGAACGGATGCGCTGTTGCGGTCATTGGCGGTTGTTCAAACTTCGCGCAATGCGGGGCTGGGAGGTCGCCTGCTGGCCCACGCGGAAAACCTGGCGCGCGCGTCCGGCATATCGGAGTTGTGGTTGCTTACAACGACGGCTGCGGATTTTTTCCCGCGGGCCGGATATGTAACAGTGAATCGGAGCAGCGCATCCACTCGATTGCAGGCGAGTACGCAGTTTGCGCAACTCTGTCCGGCGAGTGCCGTTTGCATGATGAAGACGTTTTAAAGTCAACTGGCCACGCGGTTTGCGGGACGTCAGGCCCCGAAAGAGTATCTCCGCAAAAAAGGCGCGCACGACTGACATACGCTTTGCCTTCGGGTGCAAACGGGGTCAACTGTGACTGCGCATCGACCTGCTGGCCCTGGAGCATAAGCAGCCGCGCGTGGTGCACTGTGTTTTAGAGAACTAGCTTCACGCACATCGCCGATGTTGGAGAACTGATTTCGCCCCTGCATAGGTTGCCGCGGACCGACGCGAGCGAGGTACTAGCCGTGGCTATCGACCCACGCACGTGCCCAGCCAAGTCCGGCGAACTGAGCCTCTTCTTCCGTATCAAAAACACCGAGTACCCCGGAGGCTTCAACCATCTTTGTGTCGCGGGTGATGGTTCCGCTACCCGCATATCGCGCAGGTGAAAGGATGTCCTCCTGCTGAAGTATGGCGTGACCGAAGATGCGATATCCGTTGTAGCTTCCCGATTCCATCAGCGCACAACCTCAACATACGAGTCGCGAGCATCAACACGCAGTACATTTCCCTCGGGTGTGATCAGACGGGGGATTTCCGATACGTCAGGCGTAACGCGTCGCGTACCTGCACCGGCAGCGCCCGCCTTCACGGCGAGCCTGGTGGCGGTGGTCGGCGTGCGGTGCGCCCGTGTTTTTAACAAATGGGGTACACGCCGCTTGTGTGTAAGCGACTTCGGCACGCCCGCCCCCTGAAGCAATCCACCTCGAGCTTCGGGCGGATTCCAGATTTCTATGTAGCGCTCACCTGCAAACGCGTGCGAAGCACACGCCACGAAAAGCAATCCGCATCCAACCAGTTTCACTATCGTTTCTCCTTGGCGATGCGATTCAATCTGTCGCTGCAGGATACATCCCCTCCGACGCACGACCCGTCGCAACCGTCACAGTAGTGGCGGTCGCGCACGGTACCGTCAACACGCCAGACATCCGTTTCCACCGGACTAGCGGTACCCACCGAGCGGCCATTTTCGCATGCAAAGAACGTCAACTCGCCGGCTCGGCCGCGACGAATGGCTTCATCGATTTCCTGTTCGCCAAACGCAGACTTCATGTCGGCGACAAACGCCGCAATTTCTGGCATCGGATGGCTGACGGGTTTGCGAGCTCGCATGTCCATGAAGCTTCTCCCGAAAAAGTGTCCATTCAACGCTACGAATTTCCGTGTAGGATACTGTACATTCATACAGGTATTTCCGCAATTCAATGACTGTCCCGTCCCCCATTCCGGAAGCAATACACCCGTCCCTGTGGCGGGCGTCGCAGCTTGCGCGCGGTCGTGGCAGGACAGTCGATACCGGCTACGCGGCGCTTTCAGCAGAGCTGCCCGGCGGCGGGTGGCCGATCGGCGCGCTCATCGACTTGCTGGTCCAGCAGGCCGGCGTGGGAGAGATGCGGTTGCTTCGCCCTGCGCTCAGCGCACTGGGCAAACGGCCCGTTGCGATGGTTCAGCCGCCGCATGTTCCGAACGGCCTCGGTCTCGAGTACATCGGTCTTTCTCCGGAACAGCTGCTGCAGATTCGCGCCGCAAAGACGGCCGACGCATTGTGGTCAGCCGAGCAGATCCTGCGTGCCGGAAGCTGCGGTGCACTCCTGTTCTGGACGCAGTACGTCCAGACGGCTTCATTGCGGCGGCTACATCTGGCCGCGCAGTCTTCGGAGACGCTTTTTTTCATGGTTCGTCCCCTGGCGGCGGCGCAGGATGCGTCCCCTGCCGTTTTACGACTGGCGCTCAGGCCAGAACGCGACGGTCTGACCGTCGATATTGCGAAGCGACGAGGTCCAGCACGCGCGGAACCTCTGTCCATCCCACTTCAACCAACCCCTGTCCTGTTTTCGCACCATGCGCGTATTTCTCGCCGTCCACTTGCCCCGGTTGCAACTCGAGGTCTTCCGACCAAAGTGGCTGCCTGAGCCCGCACATGGCTGCGTGGTCCTGGACAGGGACAAGGTGCTCATCGCAGACGGGGTAGCCAGGTCTGCGGGCGTGCGGGTTGGCATGAAACGCGGCGGTGTGCTGACGCTCACTCCGGGAGTGGAGATGTACGAACGCGAGCCGGGCCGTGAATATGGAGTGCAGCGGGAAGTGGCGATCGCGCTCATGAGGTTCTCGCCAGATGTCGCCATGCTCGACGAGGCGGTCGTGGTTGTCGACATCGGTGCGAGCCTGCGTCTGTTCGGCGGTCTGCTTGCAGTGTGCCGTCAGGCCAAAGCGATACTCGACGCAATTGGACTGACCGCGCGAATAAGTGCCGCGCCCACAGGTCAAGGTGCATGGCTGCTCGCGAAACACCGGAACCGGCGTGTACTCAAGATGGAATCGCTTGAGCGGCAACTGTCCGCATTGCCATTGCTGTCGGTGCCGGAGGTTCGACCGTTCGCTGACTGGTTCGCGGGACTGGGCTGCGAAACGATCGCCGATGTACGACGGTTGCCGCGTGCTGGTCTGCAGCGCCGTTGCGGCGAACACCTCCTTGATTCGCTGGACCGGGCCTTTGGCACGGCGCCCGAACTCTTTGACTGGCTGGAACTGCCCCCGACGTTCTCCGCCCGCATTGAAATGCCCGACCGCATCGAGCATGCGGAAGCAGCGCTCTTTGGCGCGCATCGTCTCGTCGTCCAGCTATGTGGCTGGCTGTGCGCAAAACAGCTGGCCCTGACAGGCGCGACCCTCCTGCTGGAGCACGAGCGCGGACGGCAGGCAATTGAGCCGACCCCGATCGGGATCGCGCTCGGCGAGCCAACGTGGCGTGAGGACCACCTCGTTCGGCTCATCAGGGAGCGCCTTGGACGGATTGAGCTGACTGCACCGGTCATTGCGTTACGGCTCGATGCGTCCAATGTGCAATCTGCAGTGCCGGCATCGGACACGCTATTTCCGGAACCCGGCGGCACAGCCGAAGACCACACCCGTCTTGTCGAATTGCTGGTTGCTCGACTCGGCGAAGAAAACGTACTCCGGCCTGCGCCAACCGCGGATTACCGACCTGAAATTGCCAATCGATGGGTGCCTGTCGCAAGTGCGTCGAAAAGCACCGTGCTGCCCGAAGGATTTCCGCGACCCACATGGCTTCTGGAAAAGCCAGTGCGTCTGCTCATGCGCAAACACCGGCCGTTTTACGGTTCACCTCTGCGCATGGTGTCGCCAGGCGAACGCATCGAGGCCGGGTGGTTTGATGGCGAACTGGTGACGCGCGATTATTTCGTCGCCCAGGGCGAAGACCAGAGCTGCTTCTGGATATACCGCGAGCGCGTCAGCAGTCGGGACGCAGAAGAAGACCAACGGTGGTTCCTGCATGGCCTGTTCGGATGACATGTCATGGACTCCACGTTTTCCACCCTGCCGGCGTATGCCGAGCTGTTCTGCTTTTCCAATTTCACTTTTCTGCACGGTGCCTCCCATGCGGAAGAACTGGTTGAGCGCGCGGAGCAACTGGGCTATTCAGCGCTGGCCGTCACCGACGAGTGCTCGCTGGCTGGCGTCGTGCGCGCACACGTTGCAGCGAAGCAGGCAAAGCTGCCGTTTATCGTGGGATCCTACTTCCGTCTGGTGAACGCTGACGGATCACCCGCGTTCGGGCTGATTCTCCTCGCCAGAAACCGCGAGGGATACGGCAACCTGTCCGAGCTGATTACGCTGGCCCGTACACGCGCTCCGAAGGGCGAATACCGCCTGACGCCGCAGGACCTGTCGCGGCCCGACAGGGAAAACCGGCACCTGCGCGGCCTGCCCGACTGCCTCGCCATTCTGGTACCCGACTTTCCGGCGAAAGAAGACGTGCTGGCAGCACAGGTCGAATGGCTCGATGATACGTTCACGGGCCGCGCCTGGGTGGGACTTGTGCTGCACCAGCGTGCGATGGATGACATCCATCGGGGTTCGGTTGAGTTTGTCGCGCGGAATCAGGACGTCCCGGTTGTCGCGCTGGGCAACGTCGTCATGCACGTGCGCTCGCGAAAGCCGCTGCAGGACACCATGACCGCGATCCGCGTTCGCAGACCTGTGCATGAGTGCGGCTATGACCTGACACAGAATGCCGAGCAGCACCTGCGTTCCAGACTGCGGCTCGCTAACCTGTACCCCGACGACGCACTTGCCGCAACCGTCGATATTGCAAGCCGCTGCGCTTTTTCGCTGGATGAACTGCGTTACGAGTATCCGGACGAACTCGTTCCGACCGGCTTCACCCCTGCCGCCTATCTGCGGCAGGAAACGTACATCGGCGCACAACGACGCTTTCCGTCGGGTATTCCGCACAAGGTGCAGGAACAGATTGAGCATGAGCTTGAACTGATAGCGGACCTCCAGTACGAACCTTACTTCCTCACGGTGTACGACATCGTGCGCTTTGCACGTAGCCAGAGCATCCTCTGCCAGGGGCGCGGCTCCGCGGCTAACTCTGCCGTCTGCTATTGCCTCGGCGTAACCGAGGTGGACCCGGCTCGCGGCAACATGCTTTTTGAGCGCTTCATCTCGAAGGAGCGTGGCGAGCCGCCGGATATCGATGTCGACTTTGAACATCAGCGCCGCGAAGAAGTCATCCAGTACATCTATCGCAAGTACGGCCGCGACCGCGCAGCAATTGCGGCGGCAGTCTCAACCTATCGACCGCGCGGTGCGCTGCGCGAAACGGGGAAGGCGCTTGGCGTTGATCCCCAGATCGTTGACGTCGTCGCAAAGTCGCATCACTGGTTTGATACGAGTCAGGATCTGCTTGCGCGATTCAGGGAATCGGGCCTTGACCCGGAAAAGCCGCTGATTCAGGCGTGGGCGAAACTCGCATCGCAGTTGCTTGGCTTCCCGCGGCATCTCTCCCAGCATTCGGGTGGCTTTGTCATCAGTCGCGGCAAGCTGACGCGTCTCGTGCCTGTCGAGAATGCTGCAATGGAGGACCGGTCTGTCATCGAGTGGGACAAGGACGACCTCGAAGCGCTCGGTCTGCTGAAAATCGACGTCCTTGCACTCGGCATGCTCTCGGCCATCCGGCGCGCGCTTGATATTGTGTCGGAGCAGCGCGGCGAGCGTTTCGAAATGCAGGACATACCTGCCGAGGATCCGCAGACCTACGAGATGATTTCGGCTGCAGACACGGTTGGTGTTTTCCAGATCGAATCCCGGGCCCAGATGAGCATGCTGCCGCGGATGCAGCCCCGGACTTTCTATGACCTCGTGATCGAGGTGGCGATCGTCCGCCCAGGTCCGATTCAGGGCGGCGCCGTGCATCCCTACCTGCAGCGACGCCAGGGATTCGAGCCGGTCTCGTACCCGAGCGACGCGCTGAAGACCGCACTGGGACGAACCCTCGGCGTTCCGATCTTTCAGGAGCAGGTCATGCAGGTCGCGATTCTGGCGGCCGGTTTTACCGCCGGCGAAGCCGACCAGCTGCGCCGCGCGATGGCCGCCTGGAAACGTAAAGGCGGACTGGAAAAATATTACGACCGGATCGTTCATGGCATGCAGGAGCGCGGCTATACCCTCGCCTTCGCCGAATCCATTTTCGAACAGATCAAAGGCTTCGGTGAATACGGTTTTCCGGAGAGTCACGCGGCCAGTTTTGCGTTGCTCGTGTACGCAAGCAGCTGGTTGAAGTGCCACGAGCCGGAGGCGTTTCTGGCAGCCATGCTGAATTCACAGCCGATGGGCTTTTACTCACCATCACAATTGGTGCAGGACGCGCAACGTCACGGTGTCAAAGTCCTGCCCGTCGACGTGACAATCAGTGGCTGGGACTCCGCACTGGTAAATCTGCAAGGCGCCGGAAGACCTGCCGTCCGGCTCGGTATGTCGCTACTGCGAGGCATGAAAGACGGCACGGCGGAACGCATCGAGAATGCACGCGCGGTTCGGCCGTTCGAAAGCGTCAACGATCTTGCACGCCGCGCGCAACTGGACCGCAAGGATCTTCATGTACTGGCCGATGCCAACGCGCTCACCTCCCTCGCCGGCAATCGCCGTGAAGCGCTGTGGCAATCCGTTGCAGCGGTACCAGACAAGGACATGCTCGCGACAGCGGCCGTTCAGGATGAGACTCCAGCCCTCGGTGCGCCCACTGAGGCCAACGACATCGTTGCTGACTACCGCTCAGTGGGCCTGACGCTTGGCCGGCACCCACTTGAACTACTCAGGCCGCAACTCCTCGCGAACAGGCTGATGCCGGCGTCGACGCTGCGCACCTATCGCGATGGACGACTCGCCCGTGGCTGCGGGCTCGTCACCGTGCGTCAGCGTCCGGGCACGGCCAAGGGTGTGATGTTCGTGACGCTCGAAGACGAGACCGGTAACGTGAACGTGATCGTGTGGCCGGGTTTGCTTGAAAAACAGCGGCAGGAAGCGCTGGGTGCGTCACTGCTAGCCGTCTATGGTACGTGGCAATGCCAGGGGGAAGTACGACACCTGATTGCACAGCGGCTGGTAGACATGTCACACCTACTGGGCACGCTCGTCACGTCGACGCGAAACTTCCATTAGGAACCGGCGTACCATATTGGCGCAACTTTCTTCAGGGAGAGCAACCATGTGCTATTCAGCCCAGATCCAGGCGGACTACCGCAAGTACGTCAGAATGTTTGGCGCGCACATGAGCATCCGGGAGTTCGCGCAGCTGTACTGGGAGCGCGCCGAGGGCAGCAACGTGAAAATTCCGAAAGCGATGGACGCCGCGTTCTCGGTTCCCCAGACCGACGAGGAACGACGGATCAAGGAAGCGATCGACCGGTTCAACGGCGAGCAGGCGACCAGGCTCGAGCAGGAATTGTTCAAACAGCGCGCGCGACTCGCCGACGCGGAACGCACCCTTCAGGGCAAAACGACGAAGGCGGCCACCGAAAGCAAACGGATCGCAACCAGCAAGATCGAGTCGACGCTGCGCGGGCTTGACGATCTCCGGCGCACCGAGCCGAAAGACCGCGATTCGCGAATTTTCCCCGGTAACTATGCTCCGGTGATGATCATGGAAGGCGGCAAGCGCGTCATCAAGCCAATGCGATATCACTGTCGCCCGGCTGGCAAGCCTGCGTTCTACGACAAGAAATATCCCGGGACTTACAACGCCAGATTTGACAACCTCGAAGGCTTCTGGAAGGGACTTTTTGGGTATTCGCACGGTCTTATCGTCGCGAATGCCTTCTATGAAAACGTGAAACGGCATCGCCTCGAAGGGCGTGAGCTCGCTGACGGCGAACTGGAGGAAAACGTGGTCCTGGAGTTCAAGCCGCAGCCCGCTCAGGACATGCTCGTCGCCTGCCTGTGGTCACGTTGGCAAAGCCCCGGCCAGCCTGATCTGCTCTCCTTCGCAGCTATCACCGATGAGCCGCCGCCGGAGATTGCTGCCGCGGGCCATGATCGCTGCATCATTCCCATCAAGCCGGAGCATATTGACGCGTGGCTCAATCCCGAGCCACACAATCTCGCGGCACAGTACGCGATTCTGGACGACCGCCATAGACCGTACTACGAACATCGGATGGCGGCCTGAGCAGCGCAAGTCATGAACAACATCAGGCCGAGGCTCGGTGGCACACACTCAGGTTGGACCGTTGCCCACTAACGAAAGTCTCCGTGCGGCGATCACCGGCCCTCTGCACGCTTGCCCGCGCAGACACTCAAACGGCTGCTCCGCCCCTCGATAGCGGACGTTTGTCTTCCACAGTGGGCCGCGACGAATTGCGGCCCGTGCTTACCACGCATTGAACGAATCTGCTGCTGTTTCCGATTCCTGGGTGGCTGGATGATGGATGCATTCCAAACCAACAGGAGCAGCGCCATGCAATTCCTCCGACTCGTCCGCATCGTTCTTTCCAGCTTCTTCGGCGTGCGCAAGCGTGCGTCGCATGAGGCGGACTTCGCCAACGTGAACTTTGTGCTGCTGCCGTTCGTGGCCGTGTTCTTGGCAGTGGCCATCGGCGCAATCATATTCGGCTTTGTGCACCTGGTCGCGGACTCGACGAGCGCAATGCAGGGCTTCTGATTCACGGTTCGCTGCATTGGCCGCGCAACCCGGCTGCTATTTGCGTGTATGGCTTAACAGCAACGGGCTCATCACGGTCGCACTGAACTTAAATCAGATTGACGCGTGCACCGCCGGGTCCTCGAGAATCTCGGCAAGGGCACGTATGGCTCCATCAATCTTGACGCTCCAAGGATGCCCAAAGTTGATCCGGACGCAATTCTGAAATGCGTGCTTGGCGGAAAAGATCGGACCAGGCGCGATGCTGATACCACGGCCGATCGCGAGCCGGTGCAGCGCCATTGCATCGACCGCGTCCGGCAATTGCAGCCATAGGAAGTAACCGCCCGAGGGCGTCACCCATCGGACCTCACGCGGCAGGTAACGCCGCAAAGCCGCCTCCATGGCTGCACGTTGCGTCTGCATCGCAGCGTGCAGCTTGCGCAGATGCCGGTCGAACCCGCCGTGCTCCAGGTAGTCCGCAATGCCCGCCTGCGCAGGAGTGCTGGCCGAGAGCGTCGTCATCAGTTTGAGCCGCTGCACGCGATCTGCGAAGCGTCCAGCGGACGTCCATCCGATACGATAACCCGGTGCAAGCGTCTTCGAAAACGAACTGCAGTGCATGACCAGTCCGTTGCCATCGAAGGCTTTCGCAGGTAGTGGCCGATCACGGCTGAAGTGCAGCTCCTGATAAACGTCGTCCTCGATCAGCGGTACGTCGCGCGCTGCAAGCATGTCAACGAGTGACTTCTTCTTTTCGTCGGAAAGGGTGACGCCGGTCGGATTCTGGAAATTGGTCATGAACCAGCATGCGCGAATCGGATGCTTGTCGAGCGCAGCGGCGAGCGCGTCGAGGTCGAGGCCTGTGACCGGATGGACCGGAATCTCGACCGCGCGCAGATCGAGCCGCTCAATCGCCTGCAAGGCCGCGTAGAAGCCCGGCGACTCGACCGCAACGACGTCGCCCGGACGCGTGACGGCCATCAGACACAGATTCAGCGCCTCCAGCGCGCCGTTGGTAACGACGATCTCCTCGGGGGGGATCGACACGCCGGTGGCCACATAGCGCAGCGCGATCTGGCGGCGAAGATGGTCGTTGCCGGGCGGCAGATCCACGACCGTGCTCCATGGGCTGAGCGCGCGCGTGCCTCGGGTCAGCGATTTGAGCAGGCGAGCTGAAGGGAACAACAGTGGTGACGGGAAAGCCGAACCGAGCGGCACGACGTTCGGATGCTTCGCGGCATCGAGCACGGAAAACACCAGATCGCTGATGTCGACCTTCGTTGAATCGGCAAGCGGCATGTCGTGATGCGACGGCACCTGTTTAACCGCCGCACCGGGCGTCACGAAGTAGCCCGCGCGCTCTTCTGCGCGGATCAGCCCCCACTCTTCGAGCAGATAGTACGCGCGGAAAACCGTCGACTGACTGACACCGCGCTGCGCGATGATCTGCCGGAGCGACGGCAGCCGGGAGCCGATCGGAATCTGCCCCGACCGGATGCCATCAGCGATCGAGTTGGCGAGAGCCTCGTAGCGTTTCATGACGGGCTGTCTTCAAATGTTTATCCCATGTTAGGTCGCCGTCGCCGGATGTCGTGCAATGTTCCGTCGCAAAGGACGACCCAACGAAGCTGCCAAAACGCTGTCAGTGGCAATGCAATTCGGCGTGGTCCGTTTTCCCCCGAAACACGCGATATTCGAGCAAAGTGTACGTGAGAACGTCTTAATCGGCTCGGCGAGGCAAGCGTCCGTTGCACCCCGAAAGCTGTCTTTGCGGCGTTAGGAGCCCGAGCGGCAGTTGTGGGTGTGCGCCGTGAAAAGGCGGCGCTTTCCAGCGGGTGTAAGTCCCGTCCGGCAACCGCTCCAGCCGGAAGCAACCGGAGCAGTCATGGAGGTAACGAAATGGCTGAAGCCTTCGGGTAAGCGTGTCACGAATTGGTGACAACGCGAGTGTGCAGGCCGTAACGTGAGTGACCGCTGAGCAAGCCTCGAAAATGCCGATGCCCAGGCCGACCCGGCGACCCTTTCGGGGAAGGCTGATACGACTGGACGGATGAGCGAAGCAGTGCCGCCAGTCGCCGCGCCGGGGTAGTGGCGACAGCATGTACACAAGGAAAGCGCACGCAACACGGGAAGCCCCCTGGCGTGTTCAGGGATGAGCAACCGGACGCCCGTGAGGGACAGGCCGGGCGCCTTGGGGTGACGGAGAGGCCCGTAATACCGATGAAGCTGGTGTAATGCCGGTGGAGGGAAGGGGCCTCAGTTCAAGACAGACGCAATACGTAGTGAGGACGTGGAGATTGGGCAACCTATCAACTCCGATTCGGGTTCAGAAGCTGCAGATGAGCATGGGGACTACGACCGCCTTCTACGCAAATTGCGTCGCGAACTGGCGTACCTTCAGACCCGGATGGTGGCCGCCGTCGTCAGGTACTTCCCCCAGGGGACATTAGTGGTCCGGCCGCCGGGCGGATTCTTTCTATGGGTGGAGCTTCCAGAAGGAGTCGAGACAGTGCAGTTGTTCGAGATGGCGGAAGCGCACGAAATCGCGATAGCACCTGGTGCAATCTTTTCATGCAGCCGCGAATTTCGCCGTCATATCCGGCTTAACTATGGCCGTCCGTGGACCTCGGACGTTGAAAAGGAGATGCACACTTTGGGCCTGTTGGCGACGCGAGCGCTGGCTGAGCAAGGGACTGCCCGGCATACCGGGCGCGAAGGGGCGGAATAACTGGCAGACGAGAAGCCTTGATTGAAGGCGGTGCCAGCTGGAGCGGAGAGTATCCGGGGCCACCCGCGTCCCGCGTCTGACGGTAGTCGGCCGAGGGACTGTGAAACGGTTTTCCTATCGCTTGAAAGGAACTCGCCAGCCCGATCAATCGAGGTCGCCAGGCCGGGCTCACGCTAACGTAGGCGCTGGGCCAGTACACCCGCAGATTCATGTCATGCTCAACGGCCTACCGGACGGGGGAGGCGGGGATGTCCGTTAAATCCAGAAAGCTGCCGGGACGGCTCGCCGCGGCACTTGAGTATGGCCGGGCTCGTCCAGAAGCCACCGTCAACGCCCTGAGCCTGCGCCAGAACCCATCTTGCGTTTCGCTCGGCCGTTGCCGCAAACAGCCCGGCAAGCTATCTGCCGATCGCCATCGCGTATCGCAGTGTCAACGTCATGCTGTGACCGCCAGAGACGCGTCGATCAGGTGCTCCGCGAGGAACCAGACCTGCAATTCGTTAGTGCGCAATACGTCACTGACCAGCACGTCATTGGTGCCAAAGTCGCCCAACTCGTTGGCCTTTCTGGCTGCACTGCGAGCGGCCACAATGACGATCTCATGCGCCTCCAACAGACGCGAAAGCTGTACCGGCACCTCTTCGCGTCCGCGTGGCGGACGCGGGACCATGGTCATTTCCGCCACATCGGCAGCCATGGCGATGCTGACCCCACCGAGCAGTTGAATCCGCTCTGCTAGCGTGTCGACGAGTTCGACCTGCTTATCGTAATGCTCGTCATATAGAAGATGCAACGACTGGAACGTAGGCCCAACGACCTGCCAATGATGCTTCTTGTACATGTCGCGCAGCGTCATAGTGTCGGCCAGGATCTGATTCAACAACTCTATGCTCGTTTCGCACGCGGTTTGGGACAACGCGATTGGCAGCTTTACGACATGGCCGTACGGCTGCAGTTCATGTGCGCGCTGGTGCAGCTTCGGCTCGGGCACATGTATCACGTCGCTGGATTGGCTTCGGGTTTCGGACCTGCTGGCCCCGGTCGTCTTTGCCAT